>WRAZ01000011.1 GCA_009779925.1 Chitinivibrionia bacterium | reverse complement strand
TGAAACTCAAAAGTTACACCTTCCCCCCACTGGGCTTATATAAAACCCCACCACCTCACCCCCCCCCCACAACCGGCGAAAAATTAGCAAATAAAGCTTGGTTTTCCCCCCCCCCCCCCCACACACGTATAAGTCGTTGATTTGCAGGTGCTTACGCGCATCAGCTAAAAGTAATACGCGAAGTCAAACTTCAGGATATATTTATGAAAACCTCTTTTTTGAGAGGGGTTTTGTGTTGTTGTTTGGGTGGCTCAAGGAGATTGGGCGGTCTTTGGTTGGTTTGGGCAAGGGGGGTGAATTATGCTTGAAATGAGTGATATGCTTACAATCTTTATCAGTTTAGTTTTAGCGATAATCAGTAGCCTTATCGTCTCTAAATCTTCAAGCCAACAAAATTATTCACAAACGGTTTCTATGCATAGGTTAGATTGGATGGATAATTTATATGACGATATTGGTGTTATGCTTGGGGCTATAGATGTGTTGCGAAACGCTAATACCGAAGAGGAAAAAAATAAATATAATTACAAATACAACAAAGCAAGAGCACTTGTTTTATCAAAACTTAACAGAAACGAAAATAAGCACCAAATGATGTTTATGCTCGTAATCAAGTTAGACAATGTAAAAAATGATAAAGAATATTTTGCTGTTAAAGAGTCAATATTGGAATCTATGGCACAGGTTGGTAAAGAGGTGTGGGAAACAGTGAAGAAAGAAACTGATTTTAACGGGGGTAAGTTGAATGGGTAATGATGCTGATACTGGAGTTTTTACAGACTCAATACTTGTTGGTATTGCAGTACTTCTTGTAGGCATTACAATAATTATGATAATAATAATGTTTGCCAATAACATTACTGCTATTAGTTTTCCACTGATAGACGATAAAATTAATGTTAATGTATTTAGTGTTTTTGCGTGCGTGCATTTAATTATTGTTCTTGTAATAATTTATAAATTATCAAAGTTGATTTGTAAATTACATTACAAAAATGAAGAAAAAAAAGATGGGTTTAGAAATTTGAATAAATTGTATAAGTTGTTGTACAATAAAAACAAAAAGGAGAATAAAAATGAAAACCAACAACCTACTCAAACCATTGGCGATAGCACTATCTATCGCCACAAACCTATGGGCATTCACCAACGGCGACGGCTCCGCCGCCGCCCCGTTCGTCATCTCAACGCCCGAACACCTGAACGTGGTGCGCAACAACTTAACGGCGCATTATCGTCTTGCTAACAACATCGCTCTCACAGGAGAGTGGGTGCCGATACCGGAATTTCAAGGAACATTCGACGGAAACGGACGAACCGTCAGCGGCGTAGTAATAAACAACTTGAGCGCAGACGGTAATCTTGGATTTTTCGGTTTTATTGGCAACAGTGGAGTAGTGCGGAATTTGTCTGTTGATATAAATATTATCGGCGTTAATTTGGCAGGTGCGATTGCGGCGGTAAATCGAGGAACAATTGAGGAAGTTCGCGCTTCTGGTGTAGTAGCCGCACCAAGTGTTGGCGGTTTGGTAGCAGAAAACAGAGGAACTATAAGAAATTCATTTTCTTTGGTTGAAACAAGAGTGCAAGTTGATCTTCCCGAATTTCCTATTGTTACATCTCTTCCTTCAAATCCTGTAGAAGGTCAAGGTGTACGGCTCTTAGTGCGCGGTATTCACATTGATTTAATTTATGTTGCACCGGGTACGTTTATGTTTGGTTTCTGTGCGCAAAACAGTACGGCAGGCACAAGTCAGACAATAAGTCAAGGGTTTTGGATAGGGCGTTTCCCTGTAACGCAAGCGCAGTATCAGGTGGTAATGACAGGGCACCCAAGTTTAAGTGCTACTCCGTCGAATTTTAGCGGTCGTCCCAACAATCCTGTGGAGATGGTAAATTTTAATGATATAACTTCAGCGGATGGTTTTTTGGCACGTGTTGGCGCACGGCTTCCGACAGCCCACGAATGGGAATTTGCAGCCCGCGGCGGAAATCGTCGGCAAGGAAATAACGGAGGAGTAGATTTTATTTGGGCGGGTAGCAATACAGCAAACGATGTTGCTTGGTATGACCAGCATAGACCGACACTAAGCACTCAACCTGTTGGAGGTTTAGCGGCAAATGAGTTAGGGATCTACGATATGAGCGGTAATGTTTGGGAATGGACGAGTACACCGTTTAGTAGTGGACGCGTGTTACGCGGAGGGAGTTGGATGTCTTTTGTGCGTAGTGCTCGTGTAGCGGCCCATCCCTACGACAATTGGATGGCTCGCAACAACCAATACGGTTTCCGCGTGGTGTTTCCCGCAATTTAAATATTGCAGGGAGGCATTTGACAAAAAACCGGCTTGAAAGCCGACAGTGCATTTTAATAACTCCCTCTCCAAAATGGAGAGGGTTGGGGTGAGGAAAACAAAATAAAAAGGAGATATGAAATGGAACAAAACAAACACAAATTCATCCTCTTGCTACTAGCAATAACAGTAGCAACAGCAATTGCAAGCACCGGCGGCGGCGGCTTGGTCGGCGCCAATTTCGGTACCATCGAAAACAGCTACTCAGCCGGCTTGATTGTCGGCTCCGTAAGCAACATCGGCGGTTTAGTCGGCAGCAACTCCGGCACTGTCGCCAACTCCTTTTTCAACAGCCAAACCAGCGGCAGAACCGACAACGACGGCAGAGGAGTTCCGCTCACCACTACACAAATGCGCCAGCAATCATACTTTACCAACTGGAACTTCACCACAATTTGGGGAATTAACGCCAATATAAATGACGGCTTTCCGTTTTTGCGCCACATTAACGCCGGCAACATCACATTCCACAGAGTTGTATTCAACTCCAACGGCGGCTCCGCAATCCCTTACCTTAGCAACATCAGCCCGGGCTCCCAAATCACCGCCCCCTCCGCTCCCACCCGAAGCGACTTTACTTTCGGCGGCTGGTTTCTCGATTTGGGACTAACCACGGCTTGGGATTTCGATAGCGATATTGTCAACGAAAACATCACGCTTTACGCCCGCTGGACGTCAAACACCCCGCCTGTAAGCGTAACCCCTATTCCGCCAAACGCCATAACTCCGATAAATGTGCAGATTCATAACGGCAGCGAAATCCGCCCGGATGTTCAGGTTGTTGTAAACGGAATTATTTTGCAGCGTGATATAGATTATACGGTTGAGTTTACAAATAACATTGCCGTATCGTCCTCGGCTACGGTCACGGTTAAGGGTATCAGTGATTATTCGGGAACGGCTACCGCCATGTTTACGATTGTTGCACCCGGAATAATGATTATAAACGTCGATTGGGGCAATACCTTTTTTATATACGACGGCTCTTTGCAGGTTCCTTCGGCAAGCGTCGCGGGCGATTATGAGATAAAGATAGTGGGCGGACAAAGTAATGCGGGAAGCCATGCCGCCGTCGCTCAATTAGTTGGGGAGTATCCTAATGTAATGCTTAGAAATCATGTGATGCCTTTTACAATTAACCCTAAAGAATTAACCGTTCAATGGACAAATCTCGGACCGTTTACTTTTGATTGGACGGTACAAGTACCCGCGGCAAGCGTAAGCGACGGCGAAACCGACATTCCCCTGCACGTTTCGGGACTTCGAAGCGGAGCGGGAGAAAACATCCCTGTTTTGGCGATAATAGAAGACGAAGCAACTCGTCGAAATTATATATTGCGCGAAAACACCCGCGCCTACACAATACGGAAACGCCAGATAAACATTGTAATAGAAGCCGAAAGAGACGAAAGAGTAAGTTTAGCGCTAAGCACAACAGAAAGAGATACCGTGAATGTAGCCCTAGCCCCTGATTTGCTTCCCAATCGGGCAAATTTGCAAAATCTGATTTCCACATTGCTTGGTTTTAATAACTTTGCAACAGACCCCGACGGACAAACCGACGACATAAGCGTTTTCGGCACAGAGCGCCCCACGGTAAGAATTATCGATATTCCCGAACCAGAAATAGAAGCTTCGTCTCGCTTCGGACGTTCGGACGACCTTGTAAGATACAGATTGTATCTGCTGAGAATAGAAACCGAGGGAATGCTTGCAGAAAACTACCAAATCGGAGCAACGGAGTTTTTTATAAGAACGGATGAGTTTCGTCCAAGTTTTATTCGCCAAAATGCATTGCGCGATAGCAGATACGGGATTATTCTCGAAAACGCGGTAGTGTCGGATTTTGCGAGGATTTCGGTGATAACGCCTGAACGAGCAACGGTGAATTTGGTGATTTTAGATAATTTGGGCAATGTTGTGTTTTCGGAAACCTCCGCGTACGGGCGGGTTTCAAACCCGCCCCTACAAAACGCCGATGATAACGCGATTATATGGGATTTAACCAACCCCTCAGGCAGATTTGTCGCCAACGGCACATATTTGATTATCGCAGAGGCAACAGGTATCAGCGGAAGACGATATTTGTATTCTGCAAGAATTGGCGTAAGCCGATAATTTCTTGTATAGGGCAACCCTTGAGGTTGCCCTATTTTTGAGCTCATTCCCATAAAAAACAGGAAAATTTCACGTTTTCGTATCAAAAACCGCATTTTGCTTTGGGAATATATTATTTTCCTCCCGAATTTTGTGGGCGACTAGCTCAGTTGGTTAGAGTACTTGCTTGACATGCAAGGGGTCAGCAGTTCGAGTCTGCTGTTGCCCACCACGAAAAACTTACAAATCCCAAGGTTATTTTCGCACCGCAGGGATTGGGCGTAATGCTTATGATTAGAAGCGAAACTTTTGGTTTTTTTTTGTGTCAGATTGTAGAGGATAAAAAATGAAAGTATTTCTTCCCGACGGAACTCGGATTGAAATTGCCGATAATGCTACCGTTGCCGAACTTGCTTCGACAATAAGCATAGGTCTTGCAAAAAATGCGCTCGCGGGTTGCGTGAATGGTGAATTAGTCGATTTGAATTATAAATTGTCCGACGGCGACAAGGTTTCGGTCATTACTTTTGACTCGCCCGAGGGTAAAGAGGTGTTTTGGCATTCTTCGTCGCATTTGCTTGCGCAGGCGGTGCAGGACTTGTATCCGAACGCAAAATTGGCGGTAGGTCCTGCAATCGAAAACGGTTTTTATTATGATTTTGGAGACGTGGAGCCGTTTAAGCCCGAAGATTTGACTGCTATTGAGAAAAAAATGACTGAAATATCATTGCAGAAAAAAGAATATACTCGCTCCGTTATGAGCCGCGAAGAGGCAAAAAAATACTTTGAAAGCAAGGGCGAAAAATATAAAATAGAACTGCTCGAAAGCAATATTGTCGGCGACCCGTCATTTTATACTCAGGGTGCTTGGCAGGATATGTGCCGCGGACCGCATTTGCCCGATACGGGATATATTAAGGCGTTCAAATTGCTTGCGACTTCATCGGCGCATTGGCGTCCCGAGCATCATAAGGACAATCCTGTTATGATGCAGAGAATTTACGGGATTTCGTTTCCGAAAAAGAAAGATTTGGACGAATATATTACGCTTTTGGAAGAGGCGAAAAAGCGCGACCACCGCAAACTCGGCAAAGAATTGGACTTGTTCAGTTTTCACGAAGAGGGGATAGGTTTCCCGTTTTGGCACACCAAGGGAATGACGCTTTACGACGAAGTTGCAAAATTCAGCCGCGCGGAGCATATAAAACGCGGCTACGGCGAAATAAAAACGCCCGTTATTCTGAACGAAACAATGTGGCATAAAAGCGGACATTGGGACAAATATAAGGACAATATGTATTTTGTCGAAATCGACGAACAGCCTTATGCGATTAAGCCGATGAACTGCCCGGGCGGACTTCTGATTTACAAAAACACCGTTCGTTCTTACCGCGATTTGCCTATCCGTAATTTTGAATTCGGACTTGTTCACAGGCACGAAAAATCGTCGGCGCTTCACGGGCTTTTCAGGGTGCGCCAATTTACTCAGGACGACGCGCATATATTTTGTATGCCCGAGCAAATCGAAACAGAAATTAACGATGTTATAGAATTTATATTCGACGTGTATAAGACATTCGGTTTCAGCGACTTTTTTGTTGAATTATCGACAAAACCCGAAAAGTACATCGGCGACGACAGCGTTTGGGAAATCGCGGAAAAATCATTGCAAAACGTTCTCGAAAACCGCAAAATCGACTACAAATTAAACCCGGGCGACGGCGCGTTTTACGGACCTAAAATTGATTTTCATATTCGCGACTGCCTTAAAAGAAGCTGGCAATGCGGCACAATTCAGTTGGATTTCAGTATGCCTATGCGCTTTGAATTGGAATACACGGGCAGCGACGGACAAAAAAAATGTCCCGTTATGATACACCGCGCGCTTTTGGGCTCAATGGAGCGATTTATCGGAATTCTGCTTGAACATTACGCAGGATTTATGCCGCTTTGGCTTGCTCCCGTCCAAGCAAAAATAATAGCTGTCAGCGACAACTTTTTGCCTTACGCCGAAACAGTTTTTGGGAAACTAAAGCAAGCGGGAATTAGAGTGGAAATGGATACTCGAAACGAAAAAATCGGCTTTAAGATTAGGGACGCGGAAGTTAATAAAGTTCCTTATATGCTGATTATAGGCGAAAAAGAGCAGAGCGCGGGCAATATTTCCGTCAGGCTTCACGGTCAGGGAGATTTGGGCGCGCAGGAGATAGACAAATTTATTGAAAAACTGCAAAAACAGGTATCCGAAAAATCGGGATATTGAGTTTATTAAACCATAAAACTGGAGGGCAAAATAGCCGGAAACAGATTTCAGAGACCTCAAAGAGAAGAGGATACAACGAAGATTAACGATATGATACGTTTTTCGGAGGTTAGAGTAATCGGAGCGGACAACGAGCCGTTGGGAGTTATGTCTTCGCGCGATGCAATGGATGTTGCGAGGGGCAGAGATTTGGATTTGGTTTTGATTGCGGAAGCCGCCACTCCGCCCGTTTGCAAGGTTATGAATTACGGAAAATACAAGTATGAGCAGGCTAAAAAACAGAAAGACAACAAGAAAAAACAAGCAAAAACTACCGTAAAAGAGATAAAACTTGCTCCGAGAGTTGATACGCACGACTACGATTTTAAAATGAAGCACGCAAAGGCGTTTTTGATTAAAGGACACAGAGTAAAAATAACGCTTGTTTTTCGCGGGCGCGAGAATATGTATAAGGATTTGGGCGCAGAAGTTTTGAAGAGGGTCGATAAAGACTTGGAAGTTTTGGGAACAGCCGAGAGAAAATTCTTTTTGGAAGGCAAGAGTATGATGTCAAATTATATGCCCGACGCCAAAAAGATAAAGCTGTACGAAAAAGAGCACCCTGAAGAATTTGCAACTTTGAGCAAACAAAAACCGCCTGTGGAGGAGACTGACGACAACGACGACGAAATCACAGAAACTACTGAAGAATAAAATTTTATCGGTGTCGTGGGCGGGGTAAGCCCGCCCAAAAAAGTGGAAAATTAGAGTTTAACAAAAAATAATATTATCAAAGGAGAAGGTTATGCCTAAAATGAAGACCAGAAAAGCCGCGAAAAAACGGTTTGGTTTGACGGGAACGGGAAAAGTAAGACGCAGTAAGGCGTTTAAAAACCACATTTTGACCAAGAAAAGTCCGAAGAGAAAGAGAAATCTTCGCGGGTCGGCGCTTGTTCACAAATCGCAAGAGAAAAAAATTAAAGCAATGATTGCTGCATAAGGAAAGGAAGAAAAAATGCCAAGAGCTAAAAATAGGGTTGCTTCCAGAGCAAGAAGAAAAAGAGTGCTCCACGCCGCAAAAGGATATTTCGGCAAAAGAAAAAATGCGATAGTCAGCGCAATGGACGCAGTTTGGCGCGCGGGCGTTTATGCTTATCGCGACAGAAAACAGAAAAAGAGACAGTTCCGCGCTTTGTGGATAATGAGAATTAACGCGGCAGTTCGCGAACACGGGCTTAATTATTCAACATTCACCGCAGGTCTCAAAAAGAACAATGTCGAATTAGACAGAAAAGTTCTTGCAAACCTTGCAGTAAACGAACCTACCGCGTTCAAAGCTGTAGTGGAAAAAGTAAGAGCTACAGCGTAAACGAGGATTTATTTAAGGCGATAATTTATTGTTATCGCCTTTTATTATTTGAAAATTAAGCCTCTATGTGAGATTTTGCTGATTTATGCAGTCGGCAGATATTATTTTAGTGGTGGTTTTTAAATAGATAACAATTTTAATTTTTTTTAAGGAGTTTTTTTATGAAAAAGATGTTTTTTGTGCTTTTTCTTGTAGCAACAGTGGCGTTTGCTCAACGCGAATTGGCGATTGGAGCGGGAGACAATGCTTTTAATGCAGGTCTCACTCTTAACACAGGTCTTTACAATGACAAAAACAATAGCTACGACAAAACCCGTCCAGGTGTTACGCTTGTGTATGACCGTATGATAACTGATATGTTCTCAGCGGGAGCAGAGTTCGGTTTATTTCAGCATAGTTATAGAAGAGTTCTTACAGAATGGGAGCACACATACATTACACCTGCTTTTCGCTTTGGATTTCACCCGTTCGGTATTCCTGCTACCAAAGGCAATATAACAGTTGCAACTGTTCTTGACCCGTATGTAGTAGTTGGCGCAGGTTTAAGAATTCATAGTTGGAGCTGGCAAGCGGGAGTTTCCAGAGATGATGGTACCAATACGGATTTTGTTGTTATGGCAAGACCGGGTATTCGTTGGTTCTTCACACCAAGAATAAACTTTTGGGCTGAAGGCGGATTTGGGCTTGTAAATAATTTGGGCTCAGCGATTACTCTCGGCGCAGGGGTAAGATTTTAATCTTCTGCAATTTGTTTGGTTAAATTTATGTAGGGCAGGTTGTAAAAAACCTGCCCTTACTCTTTTTCTTCAACTATTTGTTGATAGCCTGTTGCGCTGAGCGCGTGGTCTATGCTTTGAAATTTGCCGCTTTGAGCGTAAGCGAGCGATTGTTCAATATCGGTTTTGGCAAGAATTGCGGCGTCGTCGGGAGACGAATAAGTTTTATTTGTATTTACAAGCAAAATTTGTTCGTCCCCATTTGTTTTCTCACGAAGAATACTGCGTACAAAACCGCCGCCGCATTCAAAACTTCCCGCTTTATATCTAACGCTCATCGAAGCGTGTCCTGCATTTGAAACAGGGTGCTCAAATACTCGTGCATACGCAATGCTTCCGAGTAATTCGGTCTTATTCGCAAAGCAAACTCTATGTGCTCCATTGCCAACTCAAAATTTTGGCGCTGTATCATAAGACCTGCGAGTATGGTGTGCGCTATGAAATCGTCGGGCGCCATATCTATGGTTATCAGAAGATTTTCTATAGCGGGATTTATCGCGTCAACTTGTATTAAAGCGAGGGCGAATTGTCGGCGCATAAAGGTGTTGTGCGGATTTAGTCTTAATGCCATATTGAAAAATACCACCGAGTTTTGAAAGTCTCGCTGTTCATATTTTATGCTTGCGAGTTCCGATAATACGTGCAAGTTCAGCGGGTTATGCTTTAACGCTTCTTCCAAAAGTGCGGGGACGGGGTGTATTTGGTTCATATACGCAAAAAACAGTTCGCTCGCGATTATGTCGCCAATGTTGCTTTTGCGTATTCCTTCTATTCCCAATAGGTCGTCTCGGTCTATAATTTCGGGGATTATCAATTCCACGGGAGAAAGAAATCTTTGCAAAGAGTCAATAAAAGGCGGGTTTTGACGATTAACGGCGGCGTAAAATTCAAGTATCGGCAGGTCGTCGGTAAAAATTATGCCGTCCATTGCGACTGACGCCAAATCGTGGCGTCCCATAAGGAAGTTTGCCGCAAGAACTCGTCTGTCGGAAAGCGGATAAAGAGCGCCGCCCCAATAACTCCACTTCAAATCATTTATTACACTTTGGTTTTGCGTGAATATATTTGTTGCTCGTTCACTGCTCAAATCTGAAAATTCGCCGTTTGTGCCGAGCAGTAAAAATTCGCTTCCGTTGTACCATAATTGAGCATTCGGGAAAACGCTGATAAATGTCTTTATTACCGATTTAAATTTATGGAAGTTAAACGATGCTATCGGCACAAATTGGCTTATAATTCCGTTTTCGGTAAGCCTGAGTGAAGCGGCTTCGTAAAATTCGCGAGTGTAAAATCCTGCGGAGTGCGGGCGGAAAACTTGTCCGATTTCCACTGAAATTATATCGTATTTTAAATCTTGGCGCCTAAGAGTATTTCGTCCGTCTTCAACAAGTATTCTAACGTTGTCGTTGTAAAGAAAATCTGCGCCGAATTCACTTTTTGCGAAGTCGAATACAGCTCTTTCTATATCGACGGCAACAAGATTTTCTATGTCGTAATGCAAAAATCTGCTCGCCGTAAGTCCTGTTCCGAAACCTATAATGAGAACATTTCTCGGGTCGTCTCTTGAGATTATTGCGGGAATGTGCGCCGCCATAATCTGACGCGTTTTGCGGTTTTCACCTTGCCACAAGCGGTCGATTTCCATTGTTTTTACGCCGCCTGCCGTTAAAACCGAAACTACAGCTTCGCGCCCTTCTTTGTAAACCAAAAGGGTTTGGCGTTTGCCGAAAGACAGATAATTTCTTATAAAATCTCTGTAATTTGTATGCCCGAAAAATAGCACGGCGATTGGCAGTAAAACTAAAATGAGCGTGATTTTTTTAGGCGAATATTTGTAAATGGCAAAAAATGCGACCGATACGGAAATAATTATAGCCAAAAGAACGGTATTGGCAACCCCGATTGTCGGTAAAAGCACAAATCCTGCCAAAAGCGAGCCGCAAATTCCGCCGAGTGTGTTTACGGACGACAGAACCCCCGCAATTTTCTCGCTCGATTTGTTGTTTGTCATTCTGATTGCCGCAGGAAACATTGCTCCCGATATAAGAGAGGGAATAAACGCGATAATGGCGGTTATAAATACAATAGAGGAAATTGTCTGTTCTGCCGTGGTTGTCATCCAAAAACGGGTGGGAAGTAAAAAGAAAATCGCGCCGAAAACAGCCGCCCAAGCAAATGCCAAAATGCCGAACCAGTTGTAATCTTTGGGCAGTTTCTCCATAATTTTTCCGAAAATTCCCGCTCCGAGCGACAAACCTAAAATTACGAAAGCGATAGTCAGCGTATAAACAAAAATAGTGTTTGTAATAATGAGTGCCAAAAATCTGTTTGCTACAATTTCGGCTAACATTCCGTTAAATCCGACGATTGCAAAAAGAACTATCGGCAAAAGCGGTAGGGGAGCGGCGGGTAAAACGGGGGCGGGGGTCGCACTGTTTTTAAATACAAATCTCACCGAGACAGCAATAAAAAGACCGATTGCGGCGGCGGCAAATATGGAACTTGTTATTCCGATAAATTGCAAAAGGACAAATCCGCAAAGAACAGTTCCGAAAACCGCGCCGAGCGAATTTATGAAATACACTCCCGATATTTTCTTTTCGGGCGAATTTTCTTTTGTAAGACCGACCATTACGGGGAACGACGCGCCCATAATTATTGCGGGAAGTCCGACGGCGACAATCATAAGCAAAAGTTGCGGCAGAAATCCTAAAAAACTGTCGTTAAAGGGCAAAGTTGCGGCAAATCTGAAATATACAATACTTACAAGTCCCAAAAGTACAAGCGCGTATTCTAATTTTGCGTATAATTTTGGTGTAAATTCTCGTGGTTTTCGCACTATTAAATAGTTTCCCAGAGCCATTCCGCCGAAGAAAACGGCTGTGGTCATAGATAAAGCGGCTATTGTAGAGCCGAAAATGAGTGATGATAATCTAATCCAACAAATTTGATAAATGAGCGACGACGCGCCCGACAAAAAAAACAAAAAATTAGCCATAATAAGTGCCAAAATCCTTTCCAAATATGAAATTTTACGCCGCGTACGTACAATATATATATAAATACGACTTGTAAATTAAAAAAAATTATCTTTGTTGCGCTAACAAAGATGTCGCCAATAATGAGCCGACGCAAAGTGCGGCGACTACCGAAATCATTGCTTCGCGAAATCCTATTTCTCCGGAACTTGTGTATCGTTTTCTACTTACGTGTCTCTCGAATACCTTGCTGTTTCCGTTTTCAAAATCTATTTCCATTATTACGGGGTGATTTATGAAAGCGCGTGTACGTAATGTCCTCTCAAAAAAACCGTCCTCGCCGATTTCCAAATTCAAGCCGTTTACTGAAACTCTTGTGGCGGTCGGAGCCGTGCCTCGCCATTTGTATGTGCGGCTTACGGTGAATGCCGGCAAGTCCATAATCAAGTCGTTCATTGTAATTCTTTCGTCAAATCCTGTGTAAAAAATAGCAGGCGAAACTGTGTCTGCGCTCAAATCTCTGTACAATATAACTACGTCGGGATGGTTCAGCTCATCCTGCAACTTTATTCTGTGGCTGAAATTTCCGTCTTGGGAGAGTGTCAGTTCGTCGTAATTTACAAAAACTCTTACGCTTGTTTCCGCAACGCCGTTGAATGTGAAGAAGCGGTGGTCGGTGGTGTAAAAAAGCGTGTCGCTAAAAATTTCGAGCGATTTAAGTCCGCTTTTTCTTTGCAAGTCCACGTTTATGTGCGCCCAATCTGAAAAAATCCCGAGAGTGTCAATGTCCTGTAAGAAAAATTGTTTTTTACCGTAATCAAGCATTAGATTTAAGGTGTCAACGTTTATAATAGTGTCTGCTATTTTATTATTTTCTTCGTCGGCAATTATAAGTCGTTGGTGAAAGGCGCTTGTGTTTGCGAAAATTACGGGGTCGCCCGGAAGTATAGCTTCATTTTCGGCTATCGGAAATTGCGGAAGGGTCGGAATTGGTCTTACGTCAATCACTTCCTGCCAAAAAACGAGCATTGCGTTGCCTTCCGTAATGCTTTGGGTTCTGTTGTCCGTTCCGAATATTGCAGTTCCGCTGTATAATTGCATAACGGTCGTGTCTCGCGATGAAATAAACGCGCTTCCGTTTAAGTTGAAATTGCCGTTTGTGGTATTTATTCTGAGCGAACCTGTGGCTTGGTCGGGAAATATGTTGTCCGACAGTGAAATTGACAATTCTCCTTCAATAAGCGAAATGTGCGAGCGCGCAATAACAACCCTTGTGTTTGGATGAAGCGTGATTCTGTAATTGTTATTGTGGCGAATTATTGCAAAACCTTCATCGGGAACGTTTATGGTGTCGCCGTTTCGCGTAGCGTTTCCGTCGTCAAGTAATACTGCGAAGTTATCTGTTCTGAGTAAATTCGTTATGGAAAAAATTTCGGTAATAAGCGGACGAACGGGTTGCAGGGGAATATTCAGCGACGGTAAAAACGTTGCGTACCTTATTATAATAGCGTTTGCGGCAATTTCAAGACTGTCTTCCATAAAAATTCTCGACAAATTCGACAGGTTGTTTGTGTTGCCGCCTCTTGCGTCGCCTATTATCCCAAGCCCCAAGTCTTGATTTCTGCGCTCCTGCACCAAATTTGTTATGTGGAGTTTTTGCTCAGCGGTAAGAGTATCCGAATTCAAGTCAGGCAAGAAAATAGACGAGGCGACTGCGACCCAAAAGCAAAAAAACAGGCAGGTAAAAAATTTAGTTAATTTCATAACACTTCTCCACAATGCATTGTATTGTTTAACGCCGGTAAAAATACTTTATTTTCGCGGCACAAAATCAAAAAAACACATTTTTCTTGTTTTTGTTTATTGCTATATAATATTTTTATATGTATGGAAACGATAGAAACTATAAAAACTCGCAAGAGTGTAAGAAAATTTGGCGATAAAGATATTTCGCAAACCGATATTGCCGCGCTAAAAGAAGCGTTGCTTTACTCGCCCACTTCAAGGAACCGCGACACGTGGAATTTCTATTTTGTTCATACCCCTGCACTGCTTCAAAAATTGGCACACTGCAAGGAAGACGGCTCGGCGCTTATAAACGGCGCAAAATTGGCGGTAGTAATCTGCGGCGACGAAAATATCTGCGACGTCTGGATTGAGGACGCCTCCATTTCATCCATAATTCTGCAATTGGCGGCACACTCTTTGAGACTTGGAAGTTGCTGGGTGCAAGTAAGGGGGCGAAATCACAATAATGATACTACCGCCGAAAAATATGTTCAGGAACTTCTTAACATTCCTGCCAATCACCGAGTACTTTCTATTGTTGCGCTTGGATATTCCGCCGAAACACAATTTCCTCGCGAAAATAAAAAACTGCGTTTCGATAAAATCACAGATATTCGGTAAATAACAACCGGCAAAATCACCATAATATTATTATAATACATAAAACAAAATAAAAACGGGGAATTTCCGTTGTCTTTTCAGCGATGCAATAATGCTGAAAATAGTTTTTTTCCGCTTTTAAACGCAAATTTTTTTTCAATCTTTTCAAAAAAAAACAAAAAAATAAAAAAAAAGTCTTTTTCCTTCAATTTAGCCGAACTCCCACAGCCAAGCGGAAGAAAATGCAAAAAAATCTCAAAAACACTTGCTTGCTTGCTTGAAACTTTAGTCTTTTTTAACAAAACACTAAAGTTTCAAGCAAGCAAGCAAGGACGATATTTCAAAATGTAGCCAAGGAAGTGCTACTAAAAAACAATATAAACGAAGCCGCTAAGGCGGCAAAAGCAAGGAGGCTTTTATGCGTATTAACAACAACATTTCATCATTGCACACTCAAGGTGCTTTGTTTATGAACAACAGACAAGTTTCAAACAATTTGGAAAAATTGTCAACGGGTCTCAGAATTAACAGAGCAAGCGACGACGCGGCAGGCTTGGCGTTATCGGAAGGGTTGAGAACGCAGGTAAGGGGGGCACAACAAGCAAAAAGAAACGCGCTTGATGGTATCAGCGCATTGAACATTGCCGAAGGAGCAATGAACGAGTTGCACAACATTATGCAACGCAAAAGAGAGTTGGCAATTCAGGCATCAACGAACACTTACAGCGAAACCGAGCGTTCGTATATGGACTCTGAATTTCAGGCATTGGCAGAAGAAATCGAGAGAATTATCGACGAAACAAACTTCAACGGCATTAAATTACTCACAGGACCTCAATCGTCAAACCAAGAGATTTTAACAAATAGAAATGAAAGAGCTAATGCTTTGATAAATTTCAGAAATGATGCGATAGAGTTATTGGCTACAGATATTATGAGGCAGTTAAATGCTGGTGGTGGTGTCCATAGTTTTCAAAATAGTCGGGCAGCACAAGACGCTCGGGATAGTGGGATACCGGGGGCTCTTAGTGATGCGCACACTGCTTGGAGAAATGATATTCGAGCGATGGCTACAAGTATTATCGACGCTCAGATGGGAGATGTAGAACAGCGCTCTCTCTTGGCTTCTGCGGCTAGTAATGTCCTCACTATTCCCGATACTACCCAAATACACAGAGGTTATGCTGCAGTAGGGGCTACGTTTAACAGTGGTTTTGAGTTCTTGGGTAATAACCCCAATATTACTCGGACTACTGCTGGAACATTGGGTAACTCTGATTATAGAGTAAACGGATTGTCGATTGCTTCTACAACTGCCTTGGGTGATTTGAGCGAAACTCAGCGAAATGCTCTCAGAAGTGCCGGTGTAGATGTTGATGGGCACGACTTTGGCGCAGGTGGTAATACAACCGCCCTTACGCTTACCAATGCACAGCTCGATGCTGTTAGAAAACAGGGAAGAGATGCAGTCGCCGCGATGGATATGGCTGAATTTAATATCAATGGTGTGAGTAATATACCTCATCAGATTTTTGACACACGCTCAAGAGGCGGCGACAGTATGTTTAACGGCAGAGACTTGTGGATTGGTGCGAATGATGTAGTTGGAGTGGACTCTATCACAGTGGACTACACGGCAATTACTTTCGCAAAAGGAATGGCAAGTATTGGCGGCTCTACAGGCGATAGTGCGATTGCCGCTATAGGGGTTTTGGACGATATGATTGAAGAAGTAAGCCGCGCTCGTTCGGATATTGGTGCGTTGGTTAATCGTCTCGAAAGCACGATTAACAATCTTACAACCTCGATTGTCAACCAACAAGCGGCGGAAAGCCAAATCAGAGACGTGGATTTTGCGAGCGAAGCTTCCAAATTTACCACAAATCAGATTTTGGTGCAGTCTGCAACTTCTATGTTGTCTCAAGCGAATGCTTCAACACAAGGCGTGTTGGCACTGCTCAGATAACTTGGATATTAAGTTTGTTATTTTTCCAAAAGGACAGGCGGAGTTGTTGCCGCCTGTTCTTTATCGGAGGGAGCGCACTCTCCATGTTGCGCAAACTCCAAAAAAGGAGCGAGTGTATTCCATGTTTTTATATTCGCTCTATTGGGGGCGGTGCTTTCTGTTGTTATTTTGCACCATCTTCATAGGGACAGGCACTTTTTTTGTTATTTTGTGCTTGTCCCTTATCCAAAAAAGAACAGACGGAGTTGTTGCCGTCTGTTCTTTTTTTTGATATACGAGGAGAATATTAGACTTCTTGCGAAATCTAAAAAAACGCGAACGATTTTCTGTAGGGGCGGGTTTCAAACCCGCCCAAATCACCGCCCACCTGTGTTTAATCTCGTGTTTGATACAGTAAAAGGGCGGGTTTGAAACCCGCCCCTACAATGATTTCGCAAGAAGTCTATTATTTTTTGTTATATTCTCTTTTCTCTTCGATACTCTTTAATAACATCGTTGATAATTTCGGGAGTTATGCCTGCTCTTTGACCCGCAAACTGCGTTTCGCTTATTGCTTTGTGGTATTTTTGCAAAGTTTCTTTATTTGTAAACTCACAAATTTCCGATATTTTGCAAATCTCGCATTTGGGCGAAATCGGGCGGCAGATATTTTGTCCGTAAGATACCATATATCCGTTTACGCCGAGCCAGTATTTTTCGGGGAGCTTTTTTCGCAACGCCATTTCGGTTTCTAACGGATTTTTTGTTTTTATGTAGCCGAGACGATTAAAAATTCGGTGAACGTGAGTATCAACGCAAATAGCGGGTAATTTGAATGCGGCGGCGACAACCAAATTTGCAACTTTTCGCCCGACCCCGGGAAATTCAAGTAGTTCATCAATGGTTTTTGGGATAACGCCGCCGAATTTTTCGTTAACAATATGCGGTATTTGCTTTAAGTTTTTCGCTTTTTCTCTGTAAAACCCAACGGGAAAAATCAGTTTTTCGATTTCTTCGGTAGAAAGCGTCGCCAATTTTTCAAGATTATCCGCTTTTTCAAACAGTTTTTTGCAGGCAGTTGATGTGGTTTCGTCTTTTGTGCGCGTCGAAAGGATTGAGCCGACAAGTATTTTGTACGGGTCTCCGTCTTCGATTGCCATTAAATCGATTACGGGCGTTTTGTTGTTCTCAAAATGCTCTTTTAAAACGGCATAAGCGATGTCAAAGTCTTCGTTGGTCATTTTTTTATGTTTTTCTCCTTTATTTTTACTGAAAATACTATCTGCACCAAGTTCTTTTGTTTTTTTGTCGGAAAATATTGGTAGTTTTTGCATTCGGTTTGCGCGATATAGTATTTTTGTGTCAAAATTTTGAGAAAAGGAGTTGGTTTATGCCAAAATTGCTTGTGGAAAAAAAATTATCTACACTTGTTTTCGTTAGTGTAATAGGGCTTATCATCGGAAGTTATTTGGGCTTGCTTATAGGTCAAATCCCTGGAGACGCGAACGTTGTCAGAGATTTGTTCTTATTCAATTTCTTGCCTATATCGGCGGGATATCCTTATCCTGTTTCCGTTGACATTCAGGCGATAAAATTTCAGTTCGGTTTTGAAATGAACATAAATACAATGTCTATAGTAGGCGTCATAGTTTCGCTGTGGGCATACCGTTGGTTTAAGTAAAATTGCGAGGCAAATATGAGTTTTTTTGAAAATAGTGTCGAAGAAGTTGTAAAATCGGTACAAAGCGGCGAGATAACGGCAATATCGCTTGTCGAAAAATCGCTTAAAATAATTAACGAGAAAAACGGCGAAATAAACGCATTTATTACGATTTGCGACGATTATGCTCGCAAAACCGCTTCCGAATTGGATAAATTAAGTCCCGCCGAAAAGAAAAAAATGTCTTTATGCGGAATTCCGATTGCCGTAAAAGATAATATTTCCACAAAAGGAATTCGCACAACCTGCGGCTCAAAAATGCTCGAAAACTATATACCGACTTTCGACGCGCACGTCATAGAAGAACTCAAAAAAGCAGGCGCAATCATCGTCGGAAAAACAAATATGGACGAATTTGCAATGGGCTCAAGCAACGAAACGTCATTCTTCGGCTGTGTGAAAAATCCGTATGATTTAACAAGAGTTTCCGGCGGAAGTTCGGGCGGAAGCGCCGCGGCAATTGCGGCAGGAATGGTGCCTTTGGCGTTGGGAAGCGACACGGGCGGCTCAATTCGTCAGCCTGCGTCTTTTTGCGGAGTAGTATCAGTAAAACCGACTTACGGGCTTGTCAGCCGATACGGAGTAAGCGCGCTTGCTTCGTCGTTTGACCAAGTAGGTCCTATGGCAAATTCGATTGATGACGCAAAATATTTGCTTCAGGTAATTGCCACCGCCGACAAGAGAGATGCTACAAATTGTCAGAAAGCATTCGTAGGATTTGCTAAAAAAGAAATAAACGGTGCAGTTATAGGTCTGCCGAAAGAATATTTAACGAGCGATTTACCGCAAAATGTTCGCGCGCTTTTTGACGAAAAAGTAAAATATCTAAAAGACAACGGCGCAAAATTCGTGGATATTTCCCTCGAAAACACAGAGCATTCGGTTTCCGCATATTGCGTTTTAGCGACGGCGGAAGCGTCATCAAATATGTCGTGCATTGACGGTGTTCGTTTCGGTTATAGAAGCAAGGAAGCAAAGACGCTCGACGAAATGTATAAACTTACGCGCGCCCAAGGATTAGGCGAGGAAGTAAAGCGCAGAATAATGCTCGGAACTTACTTTTTAAGCTCGGGGCAATACGAGGCATATTATTTGCAGGCGGCTCGAATTCGCTCGCTTATAATTGCCGATTTCAATAAAGCGTTTGCAGAATGCGATATTATTTTGTCGCCTATAACGCCGACCCCTGCGTTCAAAATCGGAGAAATTTTAGACCCTGTGCAGATGTATCTCAACGATAAATATGTAGTTTCCGCAAACTTGGTGGGTTGTCCTGCCGTTGCGCTTCCAATGGGTAAAATCGACGGGTTGCCGATAGGAATACAGATAATGGCGCCGAATTTCAAAGGAGAATATGCCTATGCCGTCTCCAAAGAATTGGAAAAAAGCAATAACTAAACAAATCTTTTTTCTTGCGTTTTTTATATTAAGCGGTTGCACTTTGCAAGGCAGAAATGTTCGTCCGTCTTTCGACGAGAATTATATCAGAGAAATACACGTAAGCGGCAGAATTCGCCCGTCCTTTAATCGAGAACAAGTCCGACAAAATCAAGCGGCAAACGTATCGGTACAAGAAGATACTTTGGTGTTGCAGGAAATTGTCGCAGTTGCCGAGCAAACAGCTGTTTTTGAGGTAAGACACAGGCAACCTCCGCCACCACAAGAAGAAAATCGCGAAACAGTGCAAAGTCCTCGTCAGGGAAGAATAAGGCGCGCCGCCGAAAGATACCTCGGCGTCCCGTATCTTTTCGGCGGAAGCACCCGAAACGGATTTGATTGCTCGGGATTTGTGTGGCGGGTTTATCAGGATTTGGGACATACCGATTTTGCACGCACCAACGCTCAAACGATGTATGACAGAGGAACGCGGGTTGCACGCAACAATATAAGAAAGGGCGATTTGGTTTTCTTTGTAAATCCGCGCAACCGCAACCGAATTAACCACGTAGGAATTTATTTGGGCGACGGAACTTTTATTCACTCCTCATCAACAAGAGGAGTTGCCATAAATCCGCTCAACGACATTTACTGGGGAAAGTATCTTTCGGGTTTCAGACGGTTTTTGCCTAACTGATTTCAGCGATATTCTTTTATCAGCGTGTTTTGGCGCTTTTTCATTTGTTCTAACGAATTATCTATAATCTGCCGCACTCTTTCGCGTGATATTTCGAACATAGTTCCTATTTGCGCCATATTCATCGGCTCTTTGTCGGGCGATAAACCGAAGTAGAGTATCAGCATTTGCCTCTCTCTTTCGGGAATTTCGCACAGCATTTTGTCTATGTTTTCTTTAAGCACTCTCTGCGCCAAAATGTTGAAAGGGTCGTTTGTTTGCTCGTCAGCTTTTTCTAAATCGTTAAAACAAATACCTGCAAATTCGTTGGATTGACTTAGTTCGCCGAAATCATAAGCCAAAAGCGCCATTATATGTTTTTCTTTTAAGCCAAGTTCTTCTGCAATTTCGTAAACAGACGGGTTTTCGCCTTTTTGCGCCTTGTATCTTTCCTCAAAAATCGAAATTTTATGTAATTGTGTGGATGTCTTTGCAGGTACATAAACACCCTTCTTAAAAGAATTTACCGCTGTCCAAATTTGCCTTCGGATATACCAAACCGCCCAAGACGAAAATTTAATTCCTCGCTCGCAGTCAAAGCTTTCGACCGCGTCTATAAGTCCTATATTTCCCTCCTGAATTATGTCGCTTATGTCTAAAATTCCTTTGTGTGCGGCGCTGTATTCCTTTGCAATACTGAAAACAAGGCGGATGTTTGCCTCTATTATTTCACGTTTATATGTGGAATATTCTTCTTTCATACTATTACGTTTTGCTTGTGCGCTTTCGCTGATTTCAGTGTTTTCGGAGTCGTATTTCAAAATTTCATTGCGTGCGTAAGTCATTTTTTGGAATAATTCTTTTTCTTTTTGCGGAGTTAAAATAGAAGTGTTTCCTTTTTCGTCAATTCGGGTTGTCAGAGAGAAAGAAGTCCTTTTTTTATCGTGATATACAGCTGTTCTGTATCCGAATTTTGGTGTTGGAGTGCGCAAAAAAACGTTTATCTCAACGCCTGCGTCCGTCAATTTTTGGCGCAAAATATTTTCATCATTCTCAACATTGTCGGCTATTTCTTCTATTTGCGAAATGCCCACAAAACCTTGCAATTTTGCGTATTTCAACAAATGTTCTAATTTTTCGTCAATACTCAAACTCATTTTAACTCCGTTTTTTTCTTTTGCAGGGCAGCGATTTCTTTTTGATTTTTTGCTAACTTTGCAAGCATATTTATTCTTTTTTCTTCGTCGCTCTCTTCTCTTATCAGGTCTTTTAAGCGTTCGTTTTTCTTTTGCAGGTCAATTTTTCGCAATCTGTTTAACTTAATATTTACCTGTTCTCTCGCCTCATCTTCGTTTTGCACGCCGCTTTCTTCGCTTGTCAATGTAAGCAAAAACGCTGTTTCCTGACCGTATAAATTTTCATTTCTGAGGAAGTTGTCCTTGTCAAGATTACCGCGCTTCATAAGTAAAAATAATCTGTTTACAAGGGCTTCGCAAAATAAATCGTCTTCTGTTTCGTTTTTTATTTCAGCAAGAATGTTTGGGTAGCAAAAAAGAAGTTGCAATATTCTACCTTCTTCAGTATAAAAAACACGCTTGTTTTCGTCCTGAAAGTTGAAGTTTTCAGATGTGGACGCGGGCGCGGCAGTGTTTGGGTTCTTTGGCAAATTGTAAATACTGCGCTTAATTTCGGTAGGGGCGATTTTCCACCGCATCGAAATATTTGTGATAAAATCCGACAGAATAATTTCGTTTTTAATCTCTGCAAGCATTGGTGTTATGTCTTTGAGCGCCTTGCTTTTTCCGACGGGAGTGGCAACGTTTCGTTCTTTTTCTATTTGCTCTACACAAAAAGAAAATCCGTCCTGCGAATGTTTTACGAGTTCTGAAAATGCGTCTTTTCCGTTCTTTCGCACAAAATCGTCGGGGTCTTGGTTGTTTGGAATTAAAACGTGGCGCACATCGATTTCTAGAGGCAGAAGTTTTTCTATAATCTTTTTTGCGCCGTTTATTCCTGCTTTGTCGCCGTCAAAAACAACTATGGCTTTTTGGCATACTCTGCTCAAAAAAACAGCGTGTTCTTGCGAAAAACTTGTTCCGCAGGGGGCGATGGCGTTTTTTATTCCGTTCTGATAGAGCGAAATCATATCCATATAACCCTCTACCAAAATCGCGGTTTTTTCGGCTTTAATTTCGTTCTGCGCCTGATAATATCCGTAAAAAATTCGGCTTTTGTCGTAAAGCGGCGAGTTTGAAGAGTTCAGATATTTCGGCATTTCGTCGCCCATTGCCCGCCCGCCGAAAGCAACGGGTCTGCCCGAAGTGTCGAATATCGGAAAAATTGCGCGGTTTCTGAAAAAATCATAAACGCCCCATTCACTCTTTTTTATAAGCGAGGCTTCTATAAGCAAATTTTCGTCAAATTTGGCTCTTCTCGCCGCCGAAAGTAGTGCGTCGTAAGAGTTTGGAGCAAATCCGAGGCGAAATTCTTTGGCAGTTTCTCCCGAAATGCCGCGGCTCTTAAAGTATTCTTTGGCAAACGCACTTTTTTTCATTTCGTCGTAGAAAAAATTGGCGGCAAATTCACTCGCTTTAAGCAGAGTAAAACGATTAGAAGTCGAGGTGTATTCGTCCCCTTCTTTTTTGCTGTTTTCTATATTCCACGGAATTCCGTACTCGCTTGCGAGAGATTTCAATGCTTCCGTAAACGAAAAACCCTCTTTTTCCATAAGAAAATTAAAAATATCGCCGCCTTTTTGGCAACCGAAACAGTAGTACATTCCACCGTTTCCTGTGTCGGGACTGACAGAAAATGACGGTGATTTTTCGTTGTGAAAAGGGCATAAACCCATATAGGAATTTCCTGATTTTTTAAGCGGAACATAACGCTCTATCGTAGATACGATGTCCGCTCTTTTCAGGATTTCTTCTTTTATTCTTGCGTATCCGTCTGATTGCACGGACGTTCTTCCTCTTTATTTTTTTCTTCTTTGGTTTTTACGGGAACGGCAAAAAGTATTATAAGCAAAATTATTGTTGCCGCCGCAATTCCCAAAAATAAACCTGTTTCAATTCTTCTGTTTTCGCTTTCTCGGTCGGGGGCTATAATTTTCAACATAGTTTCGTTTTTCCGTGAATAACCGCTGTTGCGAACAACTCTTTCCAAATTGTTGGGGTCTTCCTTTATTCCTCGCAATATGTTTTGAAGCGAATCTTTTTCGGCGATTTTGCTTTTCATTATGCTTTTTGTTTGCGCTCTGTCAAAAAAAATCGCTCTGATAGGTCTTGCACTGACGACTGCTACCGCGATAATTGCTACCGCGATAATAAGTTTGAAAACGAGAACTCTTTTCTTCATTTTCAGCTTCATTCTTACAGTCCGCCTTGTTTAGAAAGTGTCAAAACAGTTGAGCCGTTTTTGAAAACCGTAACTTGTCCTGTGGATTCCGAAGTGACAATCGCTATGGCGTTGGTACAGACGGTAATTCCAGCCGCCGCCGCGTGCCGCGCTCCCAATCCGCTCAAAAGTTCGGGTATCATTCCCGTGTCGGGGAAAGTGGGGTTCAGATATGTTCCCGCCGAAATCACTACGCCGCCTCCATCGACCACAAACGCGCCGTCGATGCTGGCAAATTCTTTTATAGTTTCTTCTATTGCGGGGTCGAGCACATTTCGCTCGCTCTTTTTGTAGCCCTTAAACGGATTTATTATGAGTTGCGTTATGTGGTCATCCACATTTTCACTGTCGCCCAAAACAAAAATTGTGCCTATCGACCTGCCCTCGCGCCCCTCAAGTCCGATTTCGGTTGCAAGTCCCAAGACCCGCTCCAAAACTTCGGGCTTTACGTCGGGCGGAGTAAGCGAGCGCGTGTGTGTGAAGAAAAAGTCAAATTCTTTGTCTATATCGACTACCGAAATAAGATTAAATACATCTTTTCCCGGAGCTCCTGCAATGCAAACGACAGTGTCTTCGCGCGCTATTAAATTTCGAGAGAGGGCGAGCATTATTCCGATTTTTATCTGACCCATTCCACTCGCCTTTCCTGCCGGCGCCTGCACAAAATCGTAATCTATCAGGTTTTCGGGAAATCTGCTTCTGTTTGCCGTTATAATTATTATTTGCTTGCGGATACGGATATTTCTGAGAAATTCCACATCTTGTTTAGCGTCGGCAAAAATCAAAATCGCTTTTGCGTTTATTTCACGGGCAAGGGCTGCGGCAGATGATAAAAGCGGCTCTTTTGTTGTCTTTTTTTCGCCGTCTTCTTCTTCGTTTTTTTCACGGAAAAGTTCCGAAATAGTGTCTGTTTCCTCGCTTTTTACAGCGGCGTTAATCGTAATATCCTTAAAAAATGTTGCGATGTCTGCGGTTAATTCTATAACTTTTTCCTCGCTGACATTTTTATTTATAAGAACCACCACTAAAATATTTACTTTTGCTTTTCGGGCGGCGTCATAACTTATTCCTTCGCAATTTCGGGCGACCATTATTGCAAAATCGTTTTCTATGGTGGCGGTTGCTTTTACAATGGCTACGCCTTGCCCTACAAAAGAAGACACGTTGTCTTCGCGCTCCAAAATTTCGTCGATAATCGGCTTGTATTTCGCAATCTTTGCTTTTTTGCACATTCTTTTGACAACAAAGTCCAACGCTTCGTCTTTGAAGTCGCTGTCCACGTCCAGAATAATGTCGCTTATCAAATAATTACGAAATGCCATATTACGCCTCGCTCTGTTTTTCGTAATATTCTATTGCTGATTCCAAAAACGCCGCAAAATAATCGAGACGATTTTTTCTTTTTAAGCGAACGTGATAAATCCCGCCTGTAGCTCCGTTTTCTTTGAGCTGTGAAATTCCCGTTCTGAGGATTTGCTTAGTGTCCATATTGCTCAAAGCATCCACGCAAAACGACATTTTTTTGATTTGGGTCAGCATTTTTTCGACCTGCTCTTCCCTTAAGCCTTTTCGTCCGTATTTTTTGAAGAGATACGCCGTAATATTCAGCGGAAGTATCGGGAAAATTTCGTAAAAGCGTTTTTCAAGCCAAGTTGCGCAATCGTTTATGGCGTCTTTGTTTGCCGCAATCGCCGTTTTTCCCTCTGCGCGATATTTGCTCTCGACGTCGGTAATACTCGATAATGCGACAGGTTTTCCTACGTTAAGATATATGTCAGTCTTTTTTTTGAAAATCCAATCGCCCAAAAACACTTTTATGTCCGCCCAATAATAAAGAATACTCCCCAAAGTTTTAGTGAATACATTTTCGGAATTATCGCGTATTTTTTTTGCCTTAAAAAGCAAATCGAATGCACGGATGTCGGGAAGGTTTGTGTAATTTATACCGCAAGGCAGGTAGTAAATAGGTTGCTTCGGATTTTCTTTCTGCGCCAAAACGCCCGCCGAAATTATGCCCGACTTTATATCGCCCATCTTTCCGTTATAACTTCGTCCGCCTTCGGGAAACACTATAACAGTATCGCCGTTTGCAACTATCATTTTTACTTTATGGGTAAGTTGCATTAAATAAGTTCTTTGCGACGATTTTCCGCGATAAACCGAGAACGCGCCGACCGAGCGAAACAAACTTCCCAGAAACGGTATGCGAGTAAGATTGTCGCCCGCGGCAAATCGAATTTGAGACGCGCCGAATTCGGGAATTTTCAATCCCAGAACAAGATAGTCCAAATGGCTTCTGTGCGCGCAACAAGCAAGCAAATGAGTTTTCGGCATATCTTTTACATTCTTTTCATTTAAGACAATAATGTTATTGACTGTTCTTTTCATAAATCCTACGAATTTTTCTCGTTTAGCTTTCAAATTTCGCGCGTATTTTCGCTTTTTTTCTATAACTTCTTCGCTCATACAACCTTTTCCCGTTTTCGGTTTAATAAAGTTTTACATTAAATTAACACAGTAAAATAATTTAATCCACACGTCTCGTGCAACAATAAATAAATTTTCCTGTTTATATTCTGCAAATAATGCTATCTGGATAAATAAAAAAGGGCGAAGTATTTCTCTTCGCCCTTGAAAAAACGTGTTAAAAAAACATTTTTCTACCTGTTCACGCCGATTCTTGCCGAATATCGGTACACCTTTCCGCTGATACCTGTCGCCTCCACCACCACCAAATACGTGCCGTTGGCGACAAACCTGCCTGAGGGGTTGGTCAAATTCCAAATGATTGCGTTATCGACGGCGTTTTGTATGGGCGGGTTTGATACGAAGTGGAGACCCTGTCTCCCAACCCGCCCGTACGCAGCGGTTTCCGTGAATACGACATTGCCCAAATTATCCAAAATTCGCAAGGTTATTGTTGCTTGTTCGGGAGTTCGGATAAAGATTACCGCAGAATCGGAGACGGGATTTTCTTCGAGGATAATGCCGTATTGGCGGTTTTCCGTTTCGCGGGGGCGGATTGAATTAGGTCTGCAAATCATACAATTTTCATCATTGCAAGAGTGTGGCTCGTTGCAGTCGCTTCTGCCGCAAGTGCGGGGGTAATTTCCGCATTTGGGATTGCAAATATTGCAATATGTACCACCGCAAGGTTGCGGAGCGATTGGACGGGTTTCGTAATGACCGCAAGTTGCAAAGCGTGAACATTCTCGGCGCTCTAAGCCTGCAGTGTTGCAAGTTGCAGGAGTTATTGTCGTCCAAGTTTCGAGAAAACTGTGGTTAAGAGTAGGAATGACTTCAATTTCTCTGTCTTGTATACTATGCGTACGGCAGATCCTTATTCTTTCTCTGCTTCCTGCCAGAACACAACTTGCCATAACGGTTGTTCTCCATTCACTCCATTCGCTCCAATCATAGATTAGAGCAACAATATTTCCGAAATCTTGCCAAATAGGCGCCATTCTGTAAGCAACTAAACTCTCATATGGAACAAAAAGTGTTGCACTTGCTATATCTAAGTCTAAAAACACATCTTGGCTAATACGTTGCGGAGATTCTGCCGTGTTTCTAACTAAAGTTAAAGATGTTCCCCAAAATGCACGATATTCAATATCTGCCACTGAACTGGGAATAGTTATTTCCGTCAAACCTGTATTTGCAAAAGCCATAGCCCCAATCCTTGTTACTGAATTAGGAATAACTACTTCTGTTAACTCTGATAAATTGCGAAAAGCATTACTAGGAATTACTTTTACACTGTCACCGATATTTACTTGAATAATTGCAGGTATATTACTTTCGCCTTCACCCCATACCAAATTCATAGCTTCAACCATGTTTTTTGAGTTAAAGTTTACTATTCTCAGACCTGTACGAACAAATGCATAAGGCGCAATACTTGTTACAGAATTACCGATAGTAATCTCTTTTAAATTAGTGGCACCGTCGAACGCACCATTTCCAATAGTCGTCACTGAATTGGGAATCGAGACTTCTGTCAAATTAGTATTCGCGAATGCACTATTACCAATATCTATTACAGAGTTGGGAATTGTAATTTCTGTTAAATTAGTGGCACCGTCGAACGCCCTACTTCCAATAGTCGTCACTGAATTGGGAATAACTATTTCATTTATCCCTCGTAGATCCACAAAAGCATTAGCTGGGATTACCGTTACATTGTCTCCGATATTGATGGTGGTTATACTTGTATTGAATAGCTCTGAAACATGGTTAGAAATACGCCACACATTACCCGCCATATTGGTAATATTTTCTGCATTAAAATTTACAGTTGTTAAGTTTGGCGTGCCACGAAACGCGGCGTATCCAATGGTTGTTACTGAATTTGGAATGGTGATTTCGGTTAATCCAGTATTCTCAAACGCAAAGTTTTCTATGGTTGTTACCGAATTACCAAGTATGACTTCTTGTAAACTGTTTACCCCTCTAAAAATACTTGGTATTGTAGTTACTTCGTCGCCGAAATTAACTCGTGCTATACTATTAGCCCCCGAAAACATACCCCAACCAACACTTGTTAAGTTAGCATTAAAATATACCGTTTTTAAACTAGTGTTATTTGCAAATGCTTCCCGCCCGATACTTGTTACTGAATTGGGAATGGAGACATCTGTCAAATTTGTATTCGCGAATGCACTATTACCAATATCTATTACAGAGTTGGGAATTGTAATTTCTGTTAAATTTGTATTCGCGAATGCACTATTACCAATATCTATTACAGAGTTGGGAATTGTAATTTCTGTTAAATTTGTATTACTAAAAGCCATATCTTCTATAGAAGATACTGAATTACCTATTGTTGCTTTAGTTAAACCAGTCATCTCGAACGCCCTACTGCCAATACTAACCACTGAATTTGGGATTATGATTTCTGTTAAGTTGGTTAGCCTACTGAAAGCAGAACCAGGGATTCTTGTCACTTGGTCGCCGATATTAACTTGCGTTATGCTGTTGCTACCTGAAAATAATAATCTATTGTGAGCAATATTTACAGCATTAAAATTTACCGTTGTTAAATTTGGCATACTCGCAAACGCGCGATCGCCAATACTAGTCACCGAATTTGGTATGGTTACTTCTGTTAATAAGGTAGCAGCCTCGAATGCCATAGTTCCAATAGTGTTTACCGAATTTGGTATGGTTACTTCTGTTAATAAGGTAGCAGCCTCGAATGCTATAGTTCCAATAGTGTTTACCGAATTAGGAATAACGTAAGCGCCTTGTCGACCATTAGGAAATCTCATCAGAGTGTCTCTCTCTTTACTAAATAAAACGCCATCATAAGAACTTAGTGCAATATTTTGAGCATCTACGCTAATATAAGTTAAATTAGGTAATCTCAACAGTTCTCTTACTGGTCTCGTTGCTACTTGAGCACCAATATTAAGCCGTGTTAAATTAGGGGTATTACCAAATGCTTCCCATCCAAAACTAACATTATCGGCATTTAAGTTTAATGTTGTCAAGTTAGTGTTGCCCAAAAATGCGGACCGTTCAATACGTGTCACTGAGTTTGGAATGGTTATTTCCTTTAAATTGCTACCTGAAAAAGCTCCAACCCCAATAGTTATTACAGAGTTTGGGATAACCACAGAAGTCAAAGGCATAGTCCAATTGTTAAGAGTGGCAAAAGCATAGTCTCCAATAGTCATTACAGAGTTTGGGATAACTACAGAAGTTAAGTTGGTGCCGAAAAACGCATAGTTTCCAATAGTTTGAACAGAGTTCCCAATAGATATTTCTCTTAATCCGCGATGATCACTAAAAGCATTTACCCCTATGCTTGTTACGTCATTTTGTATAATCGCGGAAGAAAAAATATGTGAATTCCAAGGTGCAGTTTCCTGAAAGTTATAATTAGGCATCTTTCCATCACCGCGAATAGTAAGCACATAATTGTGAATATTCCATTCAATATCGCCATCCTGCGACCAAACCTCATCGCCAACACCTGCACACACCACACTTGCGAAAACCATCACCGCCAATAAAAACACTTTAATCTTAACCATACCAACCTCTTTTTTCTGCGTTTTTTAACGCTGTTAAATTTTTGTTTTTTTTATCTTACACCCTCAACCACTTTTCGTTTATATCAACAATGTTTTTATACTTCGACGCAACACCAAATTTACCTTCGTGTCCTTTAACAACATCAATGATATAATCTCTATACTCCGCTTTCCAGTCTTTCTCTATCAAATATTCGTTTTTTATACAAAAACATAATCTGTCAATAGAGTTAAACCAGTTTTCAAGAGCCGCATTAATGCGACTTTTATAGACGTTTTTAAGATTATCAGTCAGTTTTCCCGCATTTTTAAGTTTTTCATACTCGAAGCCCACCTCATCTACCTTTTCTTTTCTGATATTCATTTCTGTTTCTAACGACAGAATGTTGGTCAATACAGTGTTTTTCAATTGCAAATTAGCATTCCTTAATTCACTATTACCGTTCTCCAGTTGTTTCTTTAATTGAGGAATCTGACATACCGCAACTAAAGCTGCTAATATGCCTCCAATACTAGCAATAATTGAGGCTATAGCCATTATCCACTCGGCTGTATTTGGCATATTACTCTCCTCCTTTTAGTTCTTTCAAAATATCCACGGAAGTTTTGACAGTTTCTTCTGACGACTGTGCTTCTACCAAAAATCTACTACGTTTTTTTACTCTTGCCTTTTGAGAACAGTGATATGCGATTGCTGCACTGTGTTTTTTCTTGGCTTTTCTAACAGATTTGGCATTGTCTGCAACAAAAGCAACCTTTTCATGTTCAACAATGTCTGATTCCTTTGAGATTGTGTTAATTTGCGAAGAATATGCGATGCGACAACTTGCTTTTACTGATCGTCTTAATCTTGCATTGTTTTTGATTTCCTTTTTTTCATTTTTCATACCACGCTCCTTTTTCTGTTTTTTTACGATTCTTTTTCCCAACGATAAGAAAATAGCGTAATATCCTTGCATAAGCCGCCCAAATCAGGGAAAATAGTTTTATAATCTACTCCGTATCTTATAATTGAGTCCATTAATTCCTCCCGACAATCCTCTTTTATTACTATCTTGCAAATGTCGTTTGTATTACACCCATAATTATCTAACGGGTGAATCGTAAAAACGCTGGATTGTGTAATAACCCGTTCTGTAAAATATGGCGGCTGATAAATATAGTATTGGGTTTTATTTATTTTGTCGCTAAGATTAAATGGATTAATATCCATATTTATTAAATTTTCATAATTCCAAGAGACATACACACATCTATCTACCCCCTTTTCCTTTTCTTCAATCGCAAAAAAGAGCGCAATCAACGGATTATAAGTCCAATCCATTAATTTTGTTGGTAATCCGTAATGTTGCGCTAGCGCAAGCCATTCCCAATCATTGGAAGGAAGAACCGTTTTAATATATGCAATCGCTGATTTTTTGAACATGTTAAACAATCTTTTCTCTACTAATTTTAATCGTTCGGCTTTTGATCCATCTCTGCAAATAGACGGAATAAGTTCATAATTAACGTCCGATAAGCCACGAAATATCAGAGATTTTTTGCGCCTTAATTTTTGAATCGCTTGATGAAACTCGCTAAAAGAATTCACTGTAATTTCTCCCATTTAACAACCTCTCTTTACTAATTTATATTGTTATAAACCAACTTTCCAAGCTTAACGCAGAAAAACAGCAAGGCTGTTCTGCCGAAATTCTTATTTCGCCAAAAATTGAGAATTATACCTTATCGTTTTAGTTGAAAAAACAGCCAGTCAGGCAGAACAACCCCAAAGGATTATTTCGCTGACTATCTCTACAGATAGACAAATACAACTAATAACGAAAAATAAGGATAAAAATCCCTACTAATCTCAATTTTTGGCAGAGGTAATATACGATATTCCCACAGCAACCTGCGGAAAAATCTTGAAAATGTAAAAAATACACGAAAACGTGTGAAAAAAGGCGCAAAGATAATCTTTGCGCCGATGGTTGGTTTTGTGGGATTTAGTGATTTTTTGTTGAGTTTCTCCACGGCAAAGCAAAAGGACATTTTAGCGGCTAAACATACGAGTAATAAGATTATGCTTGAGGGGTGAATTTGGTGTTTTGTGGTTTGGCGAAATTATCAAAAAAAACGAGGCGCAGAAATTCTCCTGCGCCTCTTAAAAGACCGATATACGGTCTGATTATTCTTCAGTTTAAGCTATTACGCCTCAACTTTCTTAGTCCTCGTCGTCATCGTCTGCTTCCAAAGCGTTTCTTGCCGCTTCTTCGTCAGCGCGGATTTTTTCCAAAGTCAAGCCTTTTTTAATTGGGTGCGCGGCTTTGAACTTTTCGAGTTCGCCTGCGTTTCCTTTGAAATATTCTGCTATCGAAAGTACGATTTTTTGTCCGTCCAAGTCAAATTCGATAACTTCTGCGGGAACTTTGTCGCCGATTGAGAAAATAAGCGCGGGGTGTTCCACCTGCGAGCCGATTTCTTTTGTCGGAATGTTGCCTTCTACGCCGTCTTCAAATTCAACAACAATACCTCTGTCAAGAATTCTGACGATTTTGCCTTCGCATTTTGTGCCGATATTGTATTTTTTCGCCAAATCGTTCCACGGGTCTTCGGTAAGTTGTTTGATACCCAAAGAAATTCTGTGTTTGTCTTCGTCGATGTCGATAACTTTAACTTCGATTTCCTGACCTTTTTTGAACACTTCGCCCGGATTAAGGATTTTCTTTATCCAAGAAATATCCGAAATATGAATGAGACCGTCAATTCCGTCTTTAAGCTCGACAAAGGCGCCGAATGCCGCAAGATTTCTGATTTTGCCTTTCATTATTTTGCCAATCGGGAACTCGTCGCGCACACCTTTCCACGGGTCTTCCATAAGTTGTTTGAGACCGAGTGAAATTTTGTTTGCTTCCTTGTCGATTTTAAGAACGACAGCCTTAACAATGTCGCCAACCGAAACGATTTTCGACGGGTGTTTAATGTGCTGTGTCCAAGACATTTCGGAAATGTGGATAAGTCCTTCTATGCCTTTTTCGAGCTCCATAAATGCGCCGTATTCTGTTACCGAAACGATTTTTCCGCTAACGTGCGAGTTTTCTGGGAACTTGTCGTCAATGTCTTTCCAAGGGTGGTCTTGAAGTTGCTTAAGACCAAGCGAAATTCTGTCTTTTTCTTCGTTGAAATCCAAAACCATAACATCGACTTCTTGGTGAAGCTGAAGAAGATTTTTCGGGTCGTTCACTCTGCCCCACGACATATCTGTAATGTGAAGGAGACCATCTACGCCGCCCAAATCGATAAATACACCAAAATCGGTAATGTTTTTAACGATACCTTTTCTGACCTGACCTTTTTCGATTTTTGCGATAACTTCACCGCGTTGCTTATCGCGCTCTTCTTCCAAAAGCGCCCTGCGTGAAACAACGATATTTCTGCGAGTTTTGTTCACTTTAATTACGCGCAAGTCGAAAGTTTTGCCCAAAATAGAATCCAAGTCGGGGATTTGGCGCAAGTCGATTTGCGAGCCGGGAAGGAATGCATCCACACCAAACAAGTCAACGGCAATTCCGCCTTTAACTCTTTTTGTAAGTTTACCTTGAACGATTTCTTTGTTATCGTGCGCTTCGTTAATTCTGTCCCAAACGCGCAAGAAGTCTGCACGAGATTTTGACAGCACCAAATTTCCGTCGCTGTCTTCAAGTTTTTCGACATAAACTTCGATGTCGTCGCCGACTTTGAGGTCTTCCAAGTTGCGGAATTCAGCAGTAGAAACCGCTCCGTCGGATTTATATCCGATACCCACATATACGTCTTTGTCGTTGATTTGAAGGATTTTTCCTTTCACGATTTCGCCGGGAACAATATCAACTACCGAGCCGATTTCGTCGCCTTTTGTTTTGTACTCGTTCAAAATACGAGTGATTTCTTCCGTGCTGTGAAAGCCTTCTTCGAATTCTTTCAAGTCCACATTGTTGCCATTTGCGTCAACTGCTTTTAAAACTTTTTTGGTTTTAGCCATAATAGGCGCTCTCCAATTTTTGGTTAAGGTTAATAGTAAAAAATATCAAAAACTCTCTTTTTCTTTTGCCAATGCAATAATTTTCTCCACCTGTTCGTCAAATTTCAAGTTCGAAGTGTCAATTACTATTGCGTCTTCTGGCTTTGTCATCGGTGAATTTGCGCGCGAGCTGTCTTTTTTGTCTCTCGTTTCAATATCCGCCGCAATTTCTTCAACCGTTTTTTTAATCCCCAATTTTTCAAAATCCATTTGTCTTCTTTGGGCTCTTGTCGCTACGTCTGCAATCATATAAATTTTAAGTTCCGCTCCCGTAAAAACAACAGTTCCCATATCGCGTCCTTCGGCTATGGAATTTTTGCCCTTTGCGATTTCTCGCTGTTGCTCCACAAGCAATTCACGCACAATTTTTACCGCGCAGTAATCGGAAACGTTCTTTGTAATTTCATCAGACCTAATAGCCTCCGACACATCTTCGCCGTCCATAATCACTCTTACATTAGGAACAACGCCCTCAAATTCGATTTTGGTATTTCGCGTCAATTCACCCATTTTGTCTTCGTCGGTAAACGCAACATTCTCACGCAACGCTTTTAACGTAATAACACGATACATCGCCCCTGTGTCAATACATTGAAAACCGATTTTCTCGGCTATTGCCTTAGAAGTGCTGGTCTTCCCGCTTCCCGCAGGTCCGTCGATGGTAATAATCACTAAAAAATCTCCAAAAAATCCCAAAATGTGCGGCATAAAATACATTATGCCGAAAGTGGATAGGGGAAAATTAAATAAAAATAAACTATTTCGCGTTTTGCCTTGACTTTTTGCAGTAATTGTATTATATTTACCCTGACTTTTTGTGTATATTTGATGAAATTCACCTTGACTTTTTGTAGAAACAGGAGGAGTTATGATAGAAAACACTTATTTTGAACGAAAAATCGACGTGGTTTTACGCTCTTGGGCTGATGAGAAAAATAGAAAGCCGCTACTTTTACGAGGCGCTCGTCAGGTTGGTAAATCGTCTGCTGTTCGCAATTTGGCAAAATCGTTCAAAACATATATCGAAGTAAATTTTGACGACGATAAAGCTGTCCATATACTTTTTGAGCAGTTTAATTCACCGCAAGAAATTTGTGAACAGCTATCTTTGTTCTATAAGAAAGAAATCACGGCAGGGCAAACACTTGTGTTTTTTGATGAAATACAAAGTTGTCCTGCGGCTTTGGCAAAGTTGAGATACTTCTATGAAAAATACCAAGAGTTGCATTTGATAGCCGCAGGTTCTCTGCTGGAATTCGCCATAGAAGAAATGCCGTCTTTCGCAGTTGGAAGAATACGTTCGTTGTTTCTGTATCCTTTTTCGTTTGAAGAATTTATGTTCGCAAAAAAAGAAAAAATGCTTGTTGAAGCTTACAGAAAGGCAAGTTCGCAAAAACCGCTTTCCGATATTATACACAACGAATTAAAAAAAATATTCAAGATTTTTCTTATTACCGGCGGAATGCCCGAAGCAATTGCAAAATATATTGCAACAAACAGTTTGCTTGAAAGTCAGACAGTAATTGACGATTTGATAACCACATTCAGAAGCGATTTTGCAAAATACAAAAAAAGAATGTCCGGCATTCATATCGAAAATGTATTTGAATCGGTTGCCAATCAAATTGACTCTAAGTTTGTTTATGAAAAGGTCTCAAATTTGAATAACAACCAAGTAAAACAATCTCTTGAATTATTGATAATGGCGGGACTTGTAATTCCTGTTGTGCATAGTTCGGCAAATGGTATTCCTTTGGGCGCAGAAGCAAATTACAAGCGAAGAAAAATGTTGCTTTTAGACACGGGAATGTTTTTGCGAATGCTTGGATTTGACTCTTCCCAAATAATTATAGCACAAGATTTTAAGACCATAAATATGGGCGCTTTGGCAGAAATGTTTGTCGGTTTGGAAATACTTAAAGCGTCATCGTGTCATATACCGTGTCAATTATATTGTTGGCACAGAGAAAAAAAACAAAGCAATGCGCAAGTCGATTATCTTATACAAAAGAACAACAATATTATTCCGATAGAGGTAAAATCGGGAAGCAAAGGCGCGATGCCGAGTTTGCGATTATTTATGGAAGAGAAAAAAAGCGCGCTTGGAATAAGAACTTCTATCGAAAATTTCGGTCGGATTGATAATGTCGAAATTTATCCGTTATACGCTATTTCAAATCTGCTTCAATAATACCAAATAGGTCGATTCCCCCCCCCTCCGCAAACAAACAAATGAGACGAGAAAAACCTCGTCCCCTTTAAGTAAACTGCTAAACGTAGCCGTTCTCAGTCATCGTCGCCGCAATCATTTGGATCCCACAAGTCCCACGCCATTCCGCAATGTTCTCTGCTCATACCGTCTCGCGCGCCAAAGGTCGATGAACTCGCTTCTTGTGAATCCACAGTGAAAGTGAGGAAAAAAATAAAAAATATATTTATTTAATAATATTACCAAGCAAACTATATTCTAACGCGCTCGGCTACCCCTGCCGTGGCGATAGATAATCGTTAATAATTAAAAAAAACCACAAAAACAACTAATGAAAAAACGACGGTGTCAGGCAGATAGGCGATTTTGCACGATTATTGTAATTCAACCACCCTGCCCAACCGACCGTTTGAGACGCAAGCATTGCGTCTCTACGGAAGAAAAAATACAAAAAAGGGCAGTCTCTTTTGAGGCTACCCGATTAAAAAACTGCTTATAAAAAAAACAGTTGTCAATCAAAAATGCATCAACGAGAAAAAATCTTTGAATTCTTCAGCGTCAATACTAAAGGTTCTGCCACCGCTGTTTATAGTTAACGAACCGCCAAGTACTTTGAAATCGTCAGTGTAATCATTGGTTATATAACTATAGCCCCAAGTTTGTCTTATGTGAACATTGTTGTAAGTAATACTTCCTTCAAATGCACCGTTAAATCGAAGCGTTCCGTTAACTTTGTCTTCTAATGTATCACCCCAGCCTGTTTCGTTTTCATAGCCATTATCTAAAAATGCAGCACCTAATGCGCCGCCAAGAAATAGGTTGCCGTTATGTGAAAAGTTAAAGAATCTTGCCATACCCGTGCCGTTAGCATTCCACTCTTCGCCGTTAGCAGTTTCTTTATATCTCATATTATACGTCCAAACGATATCAATTCGTCCACTATAATCTCCTAGCTCTGTTTCTTCGCCACTATCAGAATAGACAGGGCTCCAAGACCTTGCAGTTCTGTCAGAGTTTGTAGCCCCTAATCTTGCTCTTCTGTTAGTATTAACAGATCTTGCTTTGTTCGTAGAGTTTTGTTCAGGCGAGTAGTAGCCACCACTTGCCATCATCATACTGAACGCTTCGGCAAAATCGTTTAAGTTGCTTTCATTTACTACCACATTTGGTGCAGTAGGACGCGCTGTTAATTCTCCACCTGTCGCATTGGGGACTGAAGGCAATCCTAAAGCAGTATCACCACCGCCTTTGTCGTTGTCTGAACAGCCTACAAACAACGCTACACTAATCAATAAACCTAATAACCAAAACGCTTTTTTCATAAAACGTCCTCCTTAAAAAATTAAAGTTAAAAAAAACACTAAATACCCAAAAGCGCAAAGAGTTGGCCTTGCGCTCAAATTTATAAAAAAAATTCTGAAAAATTATTTTTCGCTTAGAAGCGAGACAGCGAGACAGCGAGACAGCGAGACAGCGAGACAGCGAGACAGCGAGACAGCGAGACAGCGAGACAGCGAGACAGCGAGAATATATACAAATGTATATAGTATAAAATACGTTTTGTCCATCGCAAAAGTCAAGTGTTTACAAGTGTTTAGCCCATTTTTTGCCATTTTGCCCATCTTTATTATTTTTTTATCGGCATCAATTTTCTGTTCGCAAATATAATATTTGGCACAATGAAAGTGAGGGGAAAAATCAAAAATATATATTATTTAATAATACCAAATTGTTTAATCTACTCCAATTCTTTCAAGACCCTGTCAAAATCCGACTGAAATAACTTGTCTTGAATTGGGCGATATTTCTCAAATTCGTTTTCTGCGTGTTGTTTTGCCAATGCGGCTGTAATTGAGCCTGTATCTTCCAAAATATCTTTGCCGTTTGCCTGTAAAATTAAGTCCAAGTGTTTAGCCCAATCCGCCATTGTCAGCGGAACGCGCCGTTTTCCATTCTTTTGCGGTCGATTATATAGCCGCGAAGAGTAAAGTCGCGCAAAACGGTAGTCGCCCATTGACGAAACGCAGTTGCCCGAGCGGAATTTACCCGATAACCGACAGCGATAATCGCGTCGAGATTGTAGTGTTTTATGTTATATTTTTTGCCGTCTGAGGCAGTTGCTAAATAAATTTTAGCAACTGAATTTTCATCAAGTTCGCCGTCTTTAAATATGTTTTTAAGATGAACAAGTATGTTTTCAGGTGTTGTTTCAAACAGCATCCCCAAACTTTTTTGAGAAAGCCAAACGCTTCCGTCTTGAACGCGGACTTCTACGTCGTCGCCTTTTGATTGATAGGCAAAAGTTAAAAATTCCGCAGTGCTGTTGCGAATTACTATTTCTTGTTTTTTATTATTCATTTTTGTTTTCACCCCAAATACTTCCCCGTCGTGCTCGCCATATTCCCCGCGATTTCTTCGGGAGTACCCACGGCGACTACTCGACCGCCTTTGCCGCCGCCTTCGGGACCGAGGTCTATTATCCAATCGGCGCTTTTTATTACGTCTAAATTGTGCTCTATAACCACCACCGAATTGCCCATATCTACCAATTCTTGCAATACGCGCATAAGCATTTTTACGTCTTCAAAGTGAAGTCCTGTTGTGGGCTCGTCCAGAATGTAAATCGTTTTTCCCGTTGCGGGGCGGTTTAGTTCGGAGGCGAGTTTTATGCGTTGCGCTTCGCCGCCGGAAAGCGTTGTCGCGGGCTGTCCCAAATGAATATAGCCAAGTCCTACGCGGGACAAAACTTCGACTTTTTTGCGCAAAGAGGGGAGCGCCTGAAAAAATTCCAACGCTTCGTCAACCGTCATTTCCAATACGTCGGCAATGCTTTTTTCTTTGAATTTTACCGCCAATGTGTCGCGGTTGTAGCGTTTTCCGCGGCATTCCGAACACTCCACAAAAACGTCGGGCAAAAAGTGCATTTCAATCTTGCTTACGCCGTCGCCCTGACACGCTTCGCAACGCCCGCCTTTTACATTAAAGGAAAAGCGCCCTTTGTCGTAGCCGCGAATTTTGCTTTCGGGAAGCGAGCCGTATAAATCGCGAATAAGGTCGAATAATTTTGTGTATGTCGCGGGATTGGAACGCGGTGTGCGCCCGATTGCCGACTGGTCTATGTTTATAACTTTGTCCAAAAACTGCATTCCCTCGATTTTTTCGTGCTCCAAGGGGTGCTCTTTTGCTTTGTGCAGGAATTTTGACAGCGCAGGATAAAGCGTGTGGTTTATGAGCGTGGATTTTCCGCTTCCCGAAACGCCAGTAATGACCGTAAGCGTCCCAAGCGGAATTTCGGCGTTTACGTTTTTGAGATTGTTGCCGCTCGCGTTAATTATTTTAATGGAATTGCCGTTTCCTGTCCTTCGCTCTTTCGGAAATTCTATTTTCAGCCGCCCCGACAAATAGCCGCCCGTAAGCGAATTCGGGTTTGCCATAACCTCGGCGGGAGTGCCTGCCGCGACAATTTCGCCGCCGTGTCTGCCTGCTCGCGGTCCTATATCGATTAAATAATCGGCGGATTTCAGCGTTTCTTCGTCGTGTTCTACAACAACAACCGTGTTTCCTAAGTCCCGAAGCGACAAAAGCGTGCTCAAAAGTTTGGAATTATCGCGCGGGTGAAGTCCAATGCTCGGCTCGTCCAAAATATAGGTTACCCCCGTAAGCCGCGACCCGATTTGCGTGGCAAGCCGTATGCGCTGTGCTTCGCCGCCCGAGAGAGTTTGCGCCATTCTGTCTAATGTCAAATATCCAAGCCCGACATTTACCAAAAATCCGAGCCGCGAATTTATTTCACGCAAAATCTGCTTGGCGATAAATTGTTGTCGTTCGTCCAAATTAAGATTATCGAAGAAAATTTTTACGTCATCGACGCTTTTGTGCAACAATTCGCCGATATTCATCGCCGGAGACGAATTTTTCGCCCCTACGTTGCCGCCGATTAAAACCGAAAGCGACTCCTTGTTAAGTCGAAATCCGCCGCAATCGGGGCAAGTTTTTTGAATCATAAAACCCTCAATCCACTCGCGAATTGCGCCAGATTCGGTCTCTTTGTAGCGCCTGTGCAGGTTTGGAATTACCCCTTCAAAAGGCTTGTTGCTCCACGAAGTTTTTATGTTTTTGGAACCGCTTCCGTGCAAAATAATGTTTCTCTGCGCTTCGGTTAAATCGTTCCAGCTCGCTTTTCTGTCTATGTTGTATGTATCGCAAAGCCCATAAAAAATCTGCCGATTATAACTCGCCGCATAACTAATTCCGTTCCAAGAAGCAATAGAATGCACAAGCTGGTTTTTTTTGCTCGTGATAACCAAATCCAAGTCGAAATCATTGACAAATCCAAGCCCGCTGCAACTCTGGCACGCGCCGAAAGGTGTATTGAACGAAAAATTTCGCGGCAAAATTTCGGCATAACTTATTCCGCAGTCGGGGCAGGCAAGATTTTCGGAAAAAAGCACGCGTTCGCCATTTTTATCCACAATTAAACTCGCGTTGCAGGAGTGTTTAAGCGCGGTTTCGACCGAGTCGGTGAGGCGGTGTCCGATGTCTTTTTTCATTACCAATCTATCGACAATGACCTCTATCGTGTGTTTTTGCTGTTTGTTGAGCGTAATTTCGTCTTCGAGCATTTTGGTTTCGCCGTCGATTACCGCCCTTACAAAGCCGTTTTCGCGCAGGTGTTTTATGATGTCGATGTGTTCGCCCTTTTTTCCTATTATAATAGGGGAGAGCAATTGGATTTTTGTTCCTTCCTCAAAAGAAAGAATTGCGTCGCACATTTCCTGCACGGTTTGATTGCTTATCGGCTTTCCGCAATTATAGCAATGCGGCTCGCCTATGCTTCCGTAAAGCAGGCGCAAATAATCGTGAATTTCGGTGATGGTTGCCACGGTAGAGCGCGGATTGTGCCCGCCCGTTTTTTGCTCAATTGAAATCGCGGGAGAAAGCCCTTCGATACTGTCCACGTCGGGTTTTTCCATAAGCCCCAAAAACTGCCGCGCGTATGCAGACAAACTTTCGACATAGCGGCGTTGTCCTTCCGAATAAAGCGTATCAAACGCAAGCGACGACTTTCCGCTCCCCGAAAGCCCCGAAATCACGGTAAAACTATTCCGCGGAATTTCCACGTCAATGTTTTTAAGATTGTGTACCCGAGCGCCCTTGATGACTATGTTTTTCTGTTCCATATTTCCTCTTTTTTGGTTTTATGCTTCAAAAATACTAAATGCCAAAATAAAAGGGGTGAGAAATTTTCCCGCCCCTATGATTTCTGATTTTATTTAATAACTTTTTTGCAGTAAACTTAATTTAGTTTAACGAGTTCAAAAGACATCCCGAAAGTTGCTGCGGATAATGCTATTTTTCCGTTGGAATAAGTCCCGAGTTCAAACCACGTTCCTCCTTCTCCAAACATTATTTTACTTCCTTCGATTTTATAATCTGCAGCTTCTTCATCGTAGTCTCTTTCACCGGTTTCATCATCAAGGAAATACATTTTGTTGGCAGTGAATTCAAACATATAAAATCTTTCTCCAAAAATTTCCACTCCCCATTTGCCAACAACGTTGATACTATTACTGCTACTGCCTTTGTCGGAAAGACGTGTATGCTACAACTCCAAACAGAACGACCATAAGTCGTTTTGTTGCAACATACAAAAAAATCACGCTTTTTCAAGCGTTAAAAATCAAACAAATTGACAAAGTTTTACAGAAAAACTTCACCAATTCATTCTTTGTGGTTATCTGGAAAATAATATTTGCTTGTTGTAAAAATGTTGTTTTTGGGCAAAATTGCAAAAAATACCAAACATCTTCATTGCCGACTGCCGAGGCGTTAATTTTTGTTTTCTAACAATTTATAAGTTGCTCGAATGGTTTCAAGAAAATCTTGCTCGACTTGAGTTAATTCGTTTTTTGTTTTTTCTCTGTAAATATCATACTCGTTGTTTGCGTGTTCAACTGCAAATTCGCGGCTGACGCTTCCTGCGTTCTGCAAAATATTTTCGTCGTTGTTTTTTAAGAATGTGTCAAGTTTGACAACCCAGTCTTTCATATACATCACTTCTTCTTTCTGCGCTTGACGTTCCGCGTAATCAAGATACATCGAAGTTATTAAATTTAACGCCTTAATTTCTTTTTCGTTTAGATAGTTTTTTGCGATAATTGCCTCATTTTTTGTTGGTTTTTTGCCCTTAAAGGCGGTTAATCCCATAAACGGTAATTCGGAACTTGCGCGTTCGACTATTAATTCGGCGGCAGTTTTTCCGTGTGCCGCATAGTGCATTTTATTTTGCACCAACTTAAAAAACTCGATTGAAGTTTCGGATTTTGGGTCATAATCAACGCTTGTGGCGTATATATCCAAAATTTGACGATAAAAAACCTTCTCGCTTGAACGAATATCCCTAATTCGGCTAATCAATTCCTTAAAATAATTCCCGCCGCCCGCTTCTTTCAGCAGTTCGTCGTTCATTGCAAAACCTTTGCGGATATATTCTTTTAATATTTCGGTCGCCCATTTTCTAAAAAGAATGCCGTTTTGTGAATTTACACGATAGCCGATAGAAATAATCATATCCAAGTTATAGAACTCTATGTCCCGCATAACTTGCCTTGTGCCTTCGGTTTGAACTGTTGCAAAATTTGCAACAGTTGCTTTTTTGTCAAGTTCGCCGTCTTCAAATATGTTTTTTATGTGTCTTGATACAGTCGATTTATCACGTCCGAAAATTTGTGCGATTTTATCGAGCGGCAACCAAACATTATCGTTGTTAAGTAAAACTTCAACCTTTGTTTGCCCGTCTTCGCTTTGATAAATAATAATTTCATTTTTGTTTTTTGTCATTTATTTTCCTTTTTTTAAGAAAAATAATATTTGCCTCTCTGTATAATGTATTTTCTTCCCGTTATTTGAAACAAAAAAAATGGATTACTTGGATAATGGGGAGCATATGGGGTTATACGACGATTTTATAAATGGTGAAAAATTAGTTTTCATAAAAATTAGAGAAAACTATACAGTGAAGAAGTTTTTTTGTGGTGTTAAATTACTATTTGCCGTTTTTTGTTCTTAATTTTCTACAAATTTCACACAAAATACCTCACATTTTCATTTAATACCGCATTTTACCTTTGCGATTTAATATTTTACCCGTGAAAACGGCGTTGTTTTTTTGAAAATTGAGAGGTTTTATCTATGCGAAAAAGCAGTATCTGGGCTATAATGCTCACAGTTTTTTTTATTGGCGCTTCGATTTATACGCTTTATCCGTCCATTAGACTTTACGGTCATTCGGCGGAAGAGCAACGAAGAATTATTAACGAGGACCCGCAACTACGCAACAGAATTATAAATCTGGGGCTTGATTTGCAGGGGGGAATGCGACTTGTTCTGGAAGTTCAGCGAACACGCGAAAACCAACACGACGACGATTTGCTCGACAGAGCGTTTACGATTGTCGAAAACCGTATCAACGGTTTGGGGTTGAGCGAGCCGAATATTCAAAAGCAGGGGCGCGACCGTCTTATAGTTGAATTGCCCGGCTTGACCGACGAAACCATTGCCCGCGAGGTGCTTGGATCGACCGCTCAGCTGAGATTTCACGTTTTGCGCTCCGACGCGGAGTTTATGAACGCGGTCGGCATAATTGACAGGGCGTTGCGCAACGAAATGGCGGCAAGAGGAGCTACAGGCGCAGGCGGCGAAGGCGAAGAGGTAATCGAAAATGCCCAAGAGCCTACGGAAGCAGTCGGCGAAGAACAGCGCCTTGCAGAAAGATTATTCGCAGGAGCCACCGCTCGCGAAGATGAAGAAGTCGAAGAGCAAGAAGCGCAGGTCAGCAGATTTTCCGATTATTTGTTCGGACACGGCGGCGATGTAAGAGTTCGCGAGCGCGACATAAGCGCGGTTATGGAAATTTTGGCGCGCCAAGACGTAATTGACGCACTCAGGCGCGGCGGCTTCGGGACTTCAAGATTTTTACGCAGCAACAGAGCTTCGGCGGACAGAGGAACAGGACAGCGCTTTTTTAGCCTGTATTTTGTAAGAGCGGAAGCGGCTATGGGCGGCGAAAATATAGAAAGCGCGCGCGAGGAGATGTCAAGCGACCCTATGAGACCTTCCGCCCCCGTGGTGAGTTTGGTTTTCAATAATCGCGGCGCAAGAGAGTTTGAGCGTATAACTTCGCGCAACGTAGGCGAAAGAATGGCAATCGTTCTCGACGATTTTGTTTACTCCGCGCCGACAATCAACGAAAGAATTTCTTTGGGTCGCGCGCAAATCAGCGGGCAATTCACCATCGAGGAAGCGCGCGCGCTCGCGGTTGTGTTGCAGGCAGGTGCGCTTCCCGCTCCAATCGAAATTGTTGAGGAGCGCGTAATCGGTCCTTCTCTGGGTTTCGATTCTATTATGCGGGCTTCGTGGGCGCTTCTTATCGGCTTTATTTTGGTGTCGATATTTATGCTTTACCGCTACAAACTTTCGGGATTTGTCGCAATTATCGCGGTAGTTCTCAACGTTCTTTTTGTTCTCGGAATTATGGCGGGATTATCGGCGACCTTAACGCTTCCCGGTATTGCAGGTATAATACTTATAGTAGGTATGGCGATTGACGCAAACGTTCTGATTTTCGAAAGAATTCGCGAAGAGTTGCAAGTCGGAAAAGCGCCGCGCACTGCCATAGAAGCAGGATACGCAAGAGCGTTCAGAGCGATTTTCGACGCGAATATCACAACGATTTTTGTCGCGCTTATTCTGTATAATATCGGCTCGGGTCCAATTCGCGGATTTGCGCTGACTATGTTGATTGGTATTTCGGTGTCGCTTTACACCGCACTCACATTCACCAAAACCGTTTTCCGTGTTGCAACAGCAAGCGGTAAGGTTGAAAAATTGAGCATATAAGAGAAACGGAGAAGAAAAATGGAAAAAACTACTACAAATTTCAAAGTTCCCAACATAAATTTCATCGGGAACAGAAAAATTGCCTTTGCTATTTCCGGCATACTTATTGCGATTACAATAATTGCCCTGATTGCACGCGGCGGACTTAATTTTTCGGTGGATTTTGTCGGCGGAACAGAATTGCAAATCTACTTTCAAGACGACGTTCGCTCCGATATAGGCAAAATTCGTCAGGAAGTATCGACCTTAGGTCTGGGAACTCCCGAAGTACGCCTCGTTCGCTCAATCGGCGAAACACAAGGAACAGAAATGCAAATAACGCTCAAAGCGCAAGGCGAGGGCATTAACGTGCGCGAGCAAGTAGCAAACGTTTTGGCGCAAAACTTTGAAGGAAAGCCCTTTGAAGTCCTGAGAGTAGAAACCGTCGGACCTCGTATCGGACGCGAATTGCAGGCGGACGCGCTTAAAGCCATACTTCTTTCGATTGCCGTAATAGTTTTGTATTTGGCAATTCGCTTTAAGTATCAATACGGAATTGCCTCTGTTGTGGCGCTTGCTCACGACGCATTTCTTACGGTAGGTCTTTTCGCGATAACGGGTTGGGAATTCTCTATTCCCGTTCTTGCGGCAATTCTTACGGTTGTTGCTTACTCGATAAACTCAACCATCGTTATTTTCGACCGCGTTCGCGAAAATCTCGCCGACAAAGCGTTCGAGAAAATGAGTTTTGACGACCTTGTAAACAAAAGTATAAACGAGACATTCAAGAGAAACATAGTAACGACCGGGTCAACGCTTTTGGTTGTTTTGTCGATATTCTTCGTGTTCTTCAACTCGGGCAACGTTCTGGAAAATTTCGCCGCGGCGCTTACCTTCGGCTTCACAATCGGAACATTCTCGTCATTGTATATCGCTTGCGCAATTCTTGTGATGTGGAATAAAAAGTGGATTATCAACAAGTAAGTTGAAGTTCAAATAAATAAAAAGACGGTTGGGAATTTTCCGACCGTCTTTTTTTGTAAATTTTTGTATTTTTTTCTTCATTTTCCCCAAAGCCCAAAACTGTATTAAAATAAATACAAATCCCGCACTTTTTACAATTAACCGAATTTTCTTACAAATTCTTTCGGAGTAATTACTTCAATATCGGTATTTGAAAATCCGTTAACATCTCTGCTAACGATAAAATCAGCATTAAATTCTTTTGCGCATTCAAGCTGCAAAGCGTCTTCAAAATCGTCTATGTTTTCGTTTTTCAGCGCTTGAACAATTTGATATTTCCCCGTAGGGACAATATCTATATATTCAAGAATTCCAAGCAACATTGATTTTCTTTCTTTGGGCGTATAATCTTTTCTCGTAATAAAAAATATATTTGAAATGGTATGCGGAGCAAGCGCAGTTTTCTTTTCTTCGCAAATTCTCAAAACATTAGAAGCGTCTTCGTAAAGGTCTTGCCTGTTAAGCAAAACGTCAATAATTATATTTGCATCAATGAATACGCGCATATTTCTCTCCCAATGCTTCGGCATAATCTTTTTTCCAGTCATAATTAACCGGGCGCGAAATCTGCAAACGGAGAACGCTTGCCAGCAAATTGCCGTCTTTTGTATTAGTGTTTGTTTTTACGTTTTTTTGAAGTGAAAACATAATGCCCTCCTTAATTATTTTAGGAATTCAATCATATATAAAATAATTAAATGCCACCGAATAAATCAAGTGTTTATAATACTTCTGTAATTTTCTTCATTTTCCCCAAAGCCCGAAACTATATAAAAAAAACAAATTCAATCATCGATTTAATCACTGATTAAAACAGTGGTTGAAATAATAAAATGCCGATATTGTTGTCAAGAGCGAAGAAAAATTGTGGGAAAATGGCAAAATACAGAAAAATCTGCTGTTTGGCGGAGTTTGTAGGTGCGATAAAGTTTGAATTGTCGGAATAAGCCCCGACTTTTCATTCTTGCCCTTTAAGTAAGTTGAATAAGCATTGTAAATAAAAAAGACGGCTGGGGAATTTCCGACCGTCTTTTTTTGTTATTCTTCGCAGTAAATTTTATTTTTTTATACTTTTATTTTACCTTCGTATAATTGCTCTACAGGAAAAACCAAATCCCAGTTCTTACCCCAAACAATATTTCCGCGTTCAATTTTGAATTTTTTGAAATTATTTTCGTCTAAATAAGAACGAATTGTCGGATGCAGAGATTTTTTCAAAAATCCGCCGAAATTCACTTTTCTTTTTACACCGTCGCTAAATGTAAGCAAAACCGAATAAGCACCCGCAAAATCGGCTTGCCTTATTTGTGGGAGAAAAAAAGAGTTATCACTGTTGTATTCTACGGTTATTTTCATAGATGCTTTTCTATCCTTTCAAAAGGAACATCCTTATGATAAACAAAGAAATCCACCCATTTTGCAACTATTTGCGGCGAATGATTTTTAAGAAACTCCTTAAAGTCTTTTAATTTTGCGCCTTTGAGCGGTTTCATACCCTTTACTTCTTTTATTTTTACTTCGGTTATTTCGCCGTTGCTTATATAAAACTCTGCTTTACTTTCAAATTCTCCGTATCTGCCGTGGCAGTGAATTGGCTCGTGTTCGCTTGAATAAAAATACAGCACGATTCCCAAATATTCAAATATGTTAGGCATAATTTTCTTCCTTTTCTAAAATAAAAATATCATTTGCCAAAACAATATAGCAACAAAATCCGCAATTGTAGAAATCTTCACTCACATAACTATCGCCCAAATAGTATTTTCTCTCTGTTCTTTGACTAAAAAATGATTTTTTCATTTTCTCTGATACGAATATCTCCAATGTTCAATTTAGTGAGAAAATGAGATAGCGTGTGTATCTGCATAGCAAGCACACCCTTTTCTCATATATTTCTGACTAAATAGGTTTTGGAGATAACCTCGTATCACAGGAATTTATGACAAACGGGGTGTGCTTTGAGTTTTTCTGAAACATTCCGTATAAATTTGCAACTAATGGTTATTTTAATTTTAATTTAAGGGGTGTTTTATGAATTTCAAAAAATTCTTGGTTTTGGCAACGGTGTTTGCCGCAAGTATGTTCTGGACTGGGTGTTCAGATGACGATGATAACAGAGGCGGCGGCGGTGGCGATGGACCTAACACGCTTCCGTCAAACCCAGTGAACGGTCAAGCGGCAACAATAACTGTAAGTGGAACTTCAATAGAGGTCATCTTTGTAGAGCCCGGAACTTTCATGGCTGGCGCCTGTATCACAACAACTCCTATTACAGTCGGTTTCAGCAATACAATAAGCACCGGATTTTGGATAGGTAAGTATCCCATAACGCAAGCGCAGTATCAAGCTGTAATGACAGGGCACCCTACATTAAGCGCTACTCCGTCGTTTTTTAGAGGTGGGGCGGCAGTCGGCTCTACTAACTTACCAGATAATCCTGTGGAAAGGGTAAGTTGGAATGATATAAATGCAGCCGACGGTTTCTTAGAGCGCGTAGGCGGTCGTTTACCGACAGATAGTGAATGGGAATTTGCCGCGCGTGGTGGAAATTTGCGCGGCGGCAATAATGGCGGTACGGATTTTACCTGGGCGGGAAGTAATACAGCGAATGATGTTGCTTGGCATAACGGCAATAGACCGACAGCAATGACACAACCTGTTGGCGGGCTTGCTCCGAATGAATTAGGTATTTACGATATGAGCGGCAATGTTTGGGAGTTTACGAGTACTCTATGGAACGATCTTGGTGGAACACGCGGCGGCAGTTTTTTAATCGAAGCATCTTGGGGGCGTGTGGCTAATCGTGGCTTACGAGGCTCTGCTGTTCGGGCAAACTGCGGCGGCTTTCGCATCGCTTTCTCCCACAATTCAAACTAATTGCTGCTGGTATTTGGCTCTTTCTTTGAGTTGTGGATAATAAAAAAACACACCTCGCTTGAATTTGCGGGGTGTGTTTTTTTTGTTCTCTTGAGTTTCATCAGCGCGTATTATTTGTTTTCTTTGGGCGAAAAATCTTTCGCCCTATTATCATATCGCAAATTACAACTTCGCCAAAGTTTCGCTTGCTATTACCAATTCTTCGTCTGTTCTGATAACCAAAATCTTTGTTTTGGATTTATCGCTTGACGCTTCGGCTACTGTTTTGGTGCCGTTGGCGCTTTTGTTTTTTGTTTCGTCTAATTCTATTCCCAAACCTGCAAGTCCGCTTACTGCTTCTGCGCGAACTGCGTCGTTCCAGAGACCTATTCCGCCTGTGAAAATTAGTATGTCCGCGCCGCCTAAAGCCGCCAAATATGCGCCGATATACTTTTTAATGCTGTAGCCGAATGTTCTCAGCGTGGTTATAGCTTTTTCGTTTCCTTCCGCGGCGGCGGCGTTAATGTCGCGAATATCGTTTGAAATTCCACCCGAAAGTCCTAAAAGTCCCGATTTTTTGTTAAGGACTGCGTTAAGGTCTTTGCTCGACATATTGTAGGCGTCCATTAAATGAAGCAAAATCGCAGGGTCTATGCTTCCCGCTCTTGTTCCCATAATTATGCCTTCCGCGGGAGTAAGCCCCATTGAAGTATCGACCGATTTTCCGCCGTCGATTGCGCAAACCGAGCCGCCGTTTCCGAGGTGGCAACAGATAATTTTGAGCTCCTCGGGATTTTTGCCGACAAATTCCGCCGCTTTAAGCGAAACAAAATAGTGCGACGTCCCGTGGAAACCGTATCTGCGGATTTTCTTTTCGGTGTAGTATTCGATAGGAAGCCCGTAAAGAAACGCGTGTTTCGGCATTGTGCTGTGGAAAGCCGTGTCGAAAACCGCCGCTTGTTTTGCGTTCGGAAACACTTTCATAGCCTCGTGTATGCCGATAATATTTACAGGATTATGAAGCGGCGCAAGTCCCGAAATTTCTTCGAGCTTCGCCAAAACATCGTCTGTTATGAGCGTGGTTTCAAAAAATGCGTCTCCGCCGTGAACAACTCTGTGTCCGACCGCGTCAATTTCGCTCGGGTCGCTTATTACGCCGTGATTGCAGTTTGTCAATTCTTTCAGCATTGCGGCGAATGCATCTGCGTGATTGCCCGCTTGAATGTCGTCTTTTATTTCCAATATTACATTGTCGTATATAAGCCCCATCGGCTTTCCCGTACCTATTCTGTCAACCTGACCGTTTGCGGCGAAACCTTCCTTGTCGGTGTCGTAAAGCGTGAATTTGAGCGACGACGACCCGCAATTTATAACCAAAATTTTGCGTTGGACAGGCGATTTAAGTGAAACTGAGCTAGACATATAAACCTCTCTTTTTGTGTTAAGTGAAAAATTATCACTACTAAAATAATATTTTGACGACGCGTTTTGCGGTTTTGAATGATTTTTCGTGATTTTGTTGTTTTTAAGCAGTGTTTTTGCGGATTTTATTAGAAAATAGTTGGAAATAACAAAACAAAAAAAATGGAGCATAGGGGATTCGAACCCCTGACCACCTGCATGCCATGCAGGTGCGCTACCAACTGCGCTAATGCCCCGAAAACTTCGCAAATCTTTGCTGTCTCTAAGCCAAAACTCCAAATTCTGCAACCAAGCCGTTCAAAAACCAATCCCGGCTACAAACAGCCCCTCCGGCAAGGAGACGGCAAGGAGTGGTGGAGGTGAGGGGAATTGAACCCCTGTCCGATATGCGCTTTCAGTGAACTACTATATGTTTAGTCAATCTTTTAATCTCGAATAAAACCACGCGAATTGACACGCTTGATAATATTCACACATCGTTTATTTAAGCGATAACCCGATGTACCTTACCGCCGATCGTCCTTAGTTTTTACGTCCCACAAGAAACGAACGCCAATCCCCTGCAAGACGCACGGCTAATATTAAGCCGCTACCGCGTAAGAATAGTCTTCTGCAGTTATTTTTTGACGGATTGTTAAAGCAGCCAACCATCATCTGCTACATACAGTTCAAAGAGCCCGCAAACCGTCGAAAGCCTATACACCCCCGAAAATTTGCCTTGCAAAATTCAAACTACCTCAGTAGTTTACAATTTGCATTTATTTTAATAACAAATAATCAAAAATCTTCCTTAGCCATTTCGTCGTAAAAGCGAGCAAAATCACACCTATTCGGGTCGGTATCGGGAATTTTCATCATCTTCATTGCCGCGTCGGGGTGCCTGTTAAGAAGTCCGCCGACCATATATGGAATAGAATATCCCCATTTCATTTGCTCCTGAAGCCCTACAATTTCTTTGCCTATAACGTCCAAAAGCGGGCGAATATTGTATTTAGGGTTCTTCAAAAAGCCAATCAAAAGTTCCGTCGGCGCGTTTCCCGCCGCTCTTCCGAAGCCGTAAAGCGCTCCGTCAAGGTGATTTACTCCCTTTATTATCGCCGCAATCGTGTTTGCATATCCGAGTTGCTGTTGATTGTGGCAATGAATTCCAACCTTATTTATATCGCCCAAAATTCCGCTGAATTTATCGACAAAATAATCAATGTCTTCCGAGTAAAGCGCGCCGAAACTGTCCACTATATAACACGCCGAAACGTTTGTTTCTTTTGCAACTTGCGCCAACGCCTCGTCGAGCTCCCGCTCAATCGCCGTCGAAACCGACATTATATTTATGGTTGTTTCGTAGCCTTTTTTGTGTGCCTCGTTCGCCAAATGTATCGCTTTGTCTATATCTTTTACGTAAGTTGCCACGCGAATTATATCGACAGGGCTTTCGCTTTTTGGCGCCACGTCTTCCGCAAACGCCTTGTGCGCGTCCTGCATAACGGCAATTCTCGTGCCTTTCGGATTATCTATCCCGTCAATAATTTTCATCAAATCCGAGTCTTCGCAAAAGCGCCACGCACCGTATTCTTCGGGCGAAAACATCGTTTTACTGTTTTTATATCCGAGTTCCACGACATCAACTCCCGCTTCACAGCACGCTTTATAAACGTTTCTTACGGTCTCGTGCGAGAATTTCGACGAATTCATCAAACCGCCGTCGCGAATAGTGCAATCGTAAACTTTAATTTCGGGGCGAAACATTTCTTTTCTCCGTTTTTTTGTAAAAATACAACAATTTGCAAGGAAAAATACTATTTGCGCGGATAATGTGAGATCTTTTTTTAGAAAATCGTGAATTTTAAGTTTTTTTTGTGAGAAACACATCCGCGCGCAAACAAACATATAAACATCGTAAATTCTCCGTTTTTCAAGATTTTTTCGTAAATTGTTGCGGTAATAATGTATTTTTACATATTGACGGCATAATTTCAGGGAGAAAAAATGAGCGCAAAAGCAAACAGGGAATATAAAGACAGTGTTTTTACAAGTTTGTTCGGCGAAAAAGATAAACTTTTGGAGTTGTATAATGCGATACAAAATACCAACTACGGAGAAGACACGGAGATACAAATAACAACGTTGGAAAACGTGCTGTATATGGAACAGATGAACGATATTTCGTTTGTAATAGACAACAAATTCGTTGTTTTAATAGAGCACCAATCGACAATAAACCCGAATATGCCGCTTAGAATGTTGCTTTATATGGGACGGGTTTATGAGAAGATAATAGAAGCGGAAACTTTGTATAAACAAAACAGAATTACTATTCCGCGCCCCGAATTTATTGTTTTATACAACGGAAAAACGGATTACCCTGACGAAGAAACGCTTAAATTGTCGGATATGTTTGAGCAAAAAGAAGGAGCATTGTCGGAACTTGAACTAATTGTCAAAGTTTACAATATAAACGAAGGCAAAAACCCTCAGTTTGCGGAAAGAAGCGAAACATTGAAAGGATACGAAATGTTCATAGCAATGGCTCGCAATTATGAAAAAAATATGAGTAGAGACGAGGCAATAAAAAAGGCGATAATGGACTGCTTGGAGAAAAACATATTAAACACTTATTTCAACGATAAAGGATCGGAGGTTATAAATATGTTGTTAACAGAATGGAAAACAGAAGATGCTTTGAGAGTGCGCGGCGATGAAGAAAGAGCGCGTGGAATGCAACTTGGAATAACTCAAGGAATAACTCAAGGAATAACTCAAGGAATAACTCAAGGAATAACTCAAGGAATGCGACAAGTTGCCGTAAATATGCTGAACGACGGCGTGGATGCCAACACCGTAGCGCGATATACAGGTCTTTTCATCGACGACGTTCTGCGTTTGCAATACTGACCCCACCAAACCAACCAGCGGCGCAAAGATTATCTCTGCGCCTTTTTCACACATTTTCTCCCTTCCCCCACAATCTTCACCAAAACCAAAAATAATCCCCCACTTCACCCTCGCCACAATATATTTTATCTATCAAGAAATTTGAGAAAAAAGTAAAAACCAAAAACCGAGGAGAAAAGAATGCAAAATGCACAAAAATGCCGAAATCCCTTGACAACAGCGAGAGGTCGAAATTACTCTCTCTCTCTCTCTCTCTCTCTCTCTCTTAATACTCGCCCATATCTCACCACTCTGCAAAAAATCTATACTATATACCTACGGTATATAGAAGCGGGGTGTGTTATGTGGGTAAAAAGCACAAATAGCAGATATTCGTTTTTTCAATATATTTTTCAACATAACTTAAAAAGGAGGTTGTTCTTATGAGCAAACTAATTAAGGTCTTTGCGGCAATAGGGATTGTCGCGAGTGTGATTTTTGGCGGTGAGCGGCAGATGCTCACGGGAAGAGTGGATTTGCTTGACGGGAGTCGAGAATGGTTGAGTAATTCGGGTAGAGGCAATGTGGCTCCTCACCCTGATATGGTATTAGTTCCTCTTGATACCGTTGGAGGTAAGTTTCTCTCGAGCGGCAAAGTTGCGTGGCGCGCGACTTGGCAACCTTTCAGTTCTGATTGGACTAATGCCCCTTGGGGAAATGTCTTTATTTCCGATGGGGCGGAGGATTGGAGCAATCTCAGAAGTATTGAGATAACTTACACTGCAAGCACCAATATTATCCTCACCATTGTTGATGACGATGGAGCCATCGGACACAATTTTGCAGTAGAATTACCTGCAGGAACGCACACAAGAACGCTTGATTTGTGGAGTTTCAGACAAGATACTTGGGTTCAAGTAAATCACCCGCATTTAATAAAACCTTTGGGAAGCATATTAAATTATATTACAGGGTTAGCGTTTAACTCTGCACTCAATCCCGCAGGAGGAACTGCAACTGCCGAAATTACACGACTTGTCGCAAATTTTGCGAGCGGCAGTGTTAATGCGGGTGCGGGAGTTAATTTGCTGGATGCGAAATGGATCGACCACCCTTTGTCTCTTCGCGGTCCTGACGGAATTGACGGTCTCGGTTCGCATACCACAATGACACGCAACGGCGAAAGTATGAAAATGGACTTTTTTTATGCCTTAAATCAAAGTTGCGACGGCACTCCGTCGCTTCCGAGTGGCGAATGCAGGATTCACGGCTGGGACGGATGCGAGATGAAGCACGCGTGGGCTCCCGTGGAGCATATAACAGACGGGGATTGGAGCAAAGTTACAGGAATGAAGATAACTTATACATCAAGCCGAAATCTGCATTTATTGCTGGCTGATGTGGGGCACCCCGGCGGTTTTGAAGTAATTTTGCCTGCCTCTCCAACTCCGAGAACTGCAATATTAAACCCGCGCGACTTCAGGCAGCCCGATTGGATTAATTCCCTTCCGATATTGCAGACAAATTTAGATAGCAGGTTCAGAGCTTTGTCGGGGATTATTTTTATGCCGAACACGCATCTATGGGGCGTCGGCACGACTGCGGAAATTTTTGAATTTACTGTTTACGGACTTGAACAAGACCCCAGAAAACGCGATTTGACAAATGATATTGACGGTTGGAAGACAAGCGGAGATGCAACGGTAAACGGCAGAGACCAAGAATTTTTCACATTCACGATTAACGCCGCAGACGCATACGTGGATTACGAATTTGCAGGCGATTGGAGCGGATACAGAGGTCTTGAATTTGTTGAGGCATTCATCGATGAAAGCTGGCTCTTTTCGCTCTTAACTACGCAAGGAGAAATTCCTTTTCCTCAAGGGGGGCAACCGAAAAGCACTGAGATTCCGGCTGCTGATGAAACAAGTTTTTCACCATTAGGATTTTTTGAATTAGGAATGTTTGAACCGATTATAGGTGGTAGCAATTGGCAAAGAGTAAGACCAAGCGTTCTCACCAAAAATGTTATCGGATTTAGATTCAGACCTTATGAATATACTTCTCCTATAACTTTTTCGTTCAAAAATCTTATTGCGCACGGCGTTGCGGGTGAGCCCGAAGATATCGAAGTAATCTGGGAAGAAAGGACGAGTTTTGCATATAACGGCGCAATCCAAATGCCTGCCGCAACCGCAAGAACGAAAAACGGAATGATGTTGCCGATAACAATTACAAGCGAGGCGACCAAAGATGTCGGGAATTATACGGCTACCGCAAGTTTGGCGGGTAATCCGAATATAAATTTGACGGGTGCGACAAGAAATTTCAGCATTATCCGAGCGGAAATTTCTCCGACTTTGACTTACACCACAAGAGACGGGCTTGAAATTGTCGGAAATATCGGCGGCGGGAACGAAGTTATTTTGTGGTCGAGAACTGCCCGCGGCGAATTTTCCAACGGCACTTTACCGACGGAAGCAGGAACTTATTTTG
>WRAZ01000010.1 GCA_009779925.1 Chitinivibrionia bacterium | reverse complement strand
GCGCCCCACGGTAAAAATTATAGACCCCGAAGCCGAAATAGAAGCTTCGTCGCGCTTCGGACGTTCGGACGACCTTGTAAGATACCGTTTATATCTGCTGAGAATAGAAACCGAGGGAATGCTTGCAGAAAACTACCAAATCGGAGCAACGGAGTTTTTTATAAGAACGGATGAGTTTCTTCCAAGCTTTATTCGCCAAAATACCTCGCGGGATAACAGATACGGAATTATTCTTGAGAACGCAGTAGTGTCCGATTTTGCGAGGATTTCGGTAATAATACCCGAGGCGGCAACGGTGAATTTGGCGATTTTGGATAATTTGGGCAATGTCGTATTTTCGGCGGACGATGTAAGGGCGGGTTTGAAACCCGCCCCTACGGCAGATGGTGCAATCGTCTGGAATATAACCAACCAATCAGGCAGATTCGTCGCCAGTGGTACGTATTTAATCATCGCCGAAGCAACAACCGTCAGCGGCAGGCGGTATTTATATTCCGCGAGAATTGGAGTGAACAGGTAAACCTCCGGAATTTTGTACGGATTACACTGTTTAACGGAGGTGTTTATGGGTAAAATTCCGATATTCGATAAGAATTGGCATTGAGAGGTAAGATAGCAAGAAACGCAAGGTTTTTGAAAAAAATAAAATTTTGAAAAAAATCTTGCTTTTTTGCTTTGTCATTTATTATATTATATTGATAAGAAAGTGTAATATTCCTAAAAATGGGAGGAAAGTTATGAAAGTTTTTAGATTGGTAGCGCTCGCAGTATTGCTCTTTGTGGCTACGTCTTTTGCTCAGAGACAATTTTTTGCTACGGCAACGGCAGAGGCGCCTATTTACGCCAATCAGACCCGCGCAATGAACGAAAGAGCGATTGAAACAATCGCAAGAGGCGGATCTGTAAGAGTGCTTGAAGAAAGAGGCAACCACTTCAGAGTAAGAACCGACGCAGGAAACGAAGGTTGGGTGGAAAGACGCCTTCTTCAACAAACCGAAGCGAGAAGAGCTATGACTTTTGACGACGTTGAAATTCACGGTTTCCTTGATAATGCAACGCCGATATTTATTACCGACGTTGAAGACGGAAGCACCGTTGAAATCGACTTAGACCGTTCTTTCGCGGACGCGCTTAAAAGAAGCGCCGACAGAGAAAGACATATGCGTTCAGTCAGATAATTTTGAGTGTATTTTGATTTTAACAGACCGTCGAGAATTCTCGGCGGTTTGTTATTTAAGCAAAAAAAACGCTATTTTAACAAAAATAACACTTTTTCTTGTTGGATTAAATTATATTTGTTATAAAGAATTACTAACGAATTGAAAATATATAGAGGGATAATATGGCAACAATCAACTATGCTGCTCGTGAAATAAATGTGAAGATTGTCTATTACGGTCCTGCCTTGAGCGGGAAGACGACAAACCTTCAGATTATTCACAAAAAAGTTCCGCAGGATTCAAAAGGCGATATGGTGTCGTTGGCGACTGAATCCGACAGAACTCTCTTTTTTGATTTTCTTCCGATTGACTTGGGGAAAATTAAAGGCTTTACGACAAAAATACAATTATATACCGTTCCCGGGCAAGTTTATTACAACGCAACCAGAAAATTGGTGCTTCGCGGGGTGGATGGTATTGTTTTTGTCGCAGACTCGGCGAAAGATAAGATGGATGAAAACATCGAATCTTTAGATAATATGGAAGAAAACCTTTCGGAATACGGGTATTCGTTAACTACAATTCCGCTTGTGCTCCAATATAATAAAAGAGACTGCGATGACCCGATGGGTATTGAAGAGCTTAACCAAAAACTTAATCGCCACAGTTCAAAGTGGGTTGCGGCAGTTGCTATGACAGGCGAAGGCGTTTTTGATACGCTCAAAGTAATCAGCAAAGAAGTTATAGATATTCTGAATAAAAAATACGAAGGCGCGGCATCGGCAAAACCGCAAGCTGAGGAAGACGAGTTTGTGCAAGAGGTAGAGACTGCGCCCGCCGCACCGGCTGTAGCTCCTGCACCCGTAAAACCTGCGCCCGTAAAAGCAGACCCTATTCCCGATTTTAAAGCAAAAGAAGAAGTTGCAGAGCAGGACTTTATAGAATTAGATTTGGATATTGAACCGACGCCTGCCGCAGTATCGGCGCCTGTGCCGCCACCGATTGTTGAAAGTGCGCCGCAGGAAGAATTTGATTTAGACTTTGAAGACAGTGTCGAAGGCGCGGCAAAACCGCAGGCGGCGCAAGTACAAGCAGACGAAGACTTTTTTGAAGCAGACCTTGAATTGGAAAATATGTTTGATGGACAGAGCGCTCCCGTTGTTGCGACAAAACCCGAAACATCGCCTGTAGCTGAAGCGCAGTCGATAATCTCGGATGGTCTGGACGATGATTTTGAAATATCGGCGCCGAAACAGACATCGGAAGAAGCGCAGGCGGTTGACCCTATAAGGGCTGCGCTTGAGAGAGGTAAAGCCGACAGTTTAATGCCACCTGCGAAAATGCACTTTTCGTCGATGAACAAGGGTGGGCAAATCGACCGTACATCGGTTCAGAAAAAGATGCCGATAAATCCGAAATACCAAAAGAGTTTTATGGATAATTTGTTCAAGAAAAACAAAGACGAGGAGTAAAAAAATATGGCTGAAAGAGACTTGATAATAAACGAACACGATATTTATAAACTGAATTTGGTGTTGACTAAAATCGTTGATTCGGGACAGTGCGACCTTATAATGGTAATAAACAAATCGGGTCGGCTTATATCGTATCAGGCGGAAGCAAACGCTTTCGACAAGGTTTCGCTTGCGGCTTTGGTAGTGGGAAGTTTTGCGTCCAGCAGTGCCATTGCACATATAGTCGGAGAAAAGGAATTTGAAACGCTTTATCAGGAGGGTGTTCTCTATCATTTGTATGTCGTTCAAATTGACCATAATAATATAATTACTGCGATTTTTACCGACAGAAGCAACCTTATGCGCGTAAAAACCGTTATTAACGATTGCAAATCCGCAGTCGCCGACGTTTTGGAAAATATGTACGCAAGGGTTGTTGCCGACCCATTCTTGAATTTGGACGTGTCGTCGTATAAAAAAACGGATAAAAAATGATTTTTACAGCGTTAGCTGTTTTATTGTTGCCGCTTTTGCTTGGTTTTTTTGCGGGACTTCTTGTGCCCCCAAATAAAAATGTGGGCGTTCTACTTTTTCACAGAATATCAAAGGGGATACCTCTGTCGCTTTCGCAGGTTTCGGCGGCGCAGTTTGAAGTTTTTTGTACTCAGCTTTCTCTCTCTCGAAAAAAAGCGGTTTTATTCAGCGAATTTACAATGCAAAAAGACGAGGTTTGTATCTGCTTTGACGACGGGCACAAGTCTGTCTTTGATTTGGCATTTCCCATACTTAAAAAATACGGGTTTACGGCGACGGTTTTTGCGGCGAGCGGGATAGCGGGCGGCGAAAAGATAGCGGATTTTTACAGCACAAAAAATATGATGAATGCCGAAAATTTGCAAGAATTAAGTCAAAACGGCTGGGAAATAGCAAGCCACGGAGTTCGGCATTTGGATTTAACGCTTCTTAACGATGAGACATTGGCGCAGGAATTGCTTAATTCCAAAAACGAATTAGAGAATGCAATATTTGACAGAGACAAGGCGGATAGGGGAGACAAGGCATGCCTTGTCTCTACGTTGTCCTTTCCTTACGGGGGGTGGAATGAGAGGGTGATAGAACAGGCAAAGAAATACGGCTACGAAAAATTTGCGGTTTACAGAAAGCACAAATTTGCCGACGGAAAAAATATTATTCCTGCGACGGCGATTTATCCGTTTGACGATAAAAAAGATATGCAAAGTAAAATTTGCGGAGAAATCAGAGGGACGACCGTCGTTCTTTCGACGCTTGTTCCACATTTTGCAAAAGGTACGCCGATTTTTTTCGGCAGTAAATTTTATAACTTGCGGAGAAAAACGGTAAATAAGCGAAATTTGGTATAAAATATTTTATTTTTACCCATTCTCTTGCAACAAATATTATTTTAGGGGCGGTAAACTTTCAAATAGGAGAGTTCAGGGGTGGTAAAAAATCTAACTTTTTTCAGAGCGGAAATAGTTTTATTGCCTGCTATAGCATTTCTTTCTTTATTGTGGTTATATTCATTCTATGTTATAAAGTATCGCGGTGAAGCGGTTGCAGGAAGTATGCTTCTGCCTTCCTTTATCGGGATTGTTATTGCGGTCATATCGTTTTTTATAATTGGGATAAGAATAAGGCAAACGGAAAAAAATTTTAAGAATGCGCAGAAATTATTAGAGGAAGAACACGAACGCGCTATGCTTATGATTGACTTGTCGCCTACGTGTATTCAGGTGTGGAGCAAAGAACTTGCTACAATAGATTGCAACGAGGCAGGCGTTAAGCTTTATGGATTTAAGAGCAAAAAAGAATACCAAGACAGATTTATAGCAGAATGTTCGCCCGAATATCAACCAAACGGGCGACGTTCCGACGAAATGGCTGTAGAGCTTGTCGGCAAAGCATTTGTTGAGGGGCGCTGTACTTTTAACTGGATGCACAGAATTCCTTACGATAATTCGCTTATGTTTGCAAAAATTACACTTGTCCGCGCCAAATATAAGGGTGAAGACGTTGTTTTGGGCTACACATACGATATGCGCGAACAAGACAAAGCGATGCAGGCGATAAAGTTGCGCGACGAAATGTTGAAAGCGGTTAATCACGCGGCTATATTGCTTCTTTCTACAAAAGAAGATGAGAATGTTGAGCGTTCGGTTGTAGAAAGTCTGGAGTTTGTAGGCAGGGCTATGGGCGGCGACCGCGTATATGTTTGGAAATGTGATATAACAGACAGTGAACACAGTTATACGGTTACTCACGGTTGGAACAGTGAAATAGCGAGAGAATTGCCTCCCGTACCCACGGGTGCGAAGTTTTCCGCAAAAGAAGCGGGCATTGATTGGGACGCTAAGTTTTTAAGCGGCGATTGTGTAAACGGCTCGCTTTCAAATATGTCTCAGGAAGAGGCGGTTTTTTTAAGCGTTTTCGGTATAAAATCGGTTGCTGTCGTTCCGATGTTTTTAGACGAGCAATTATGGGGAGTATTCTGCGTCGGCGATTGCAAAGAAGATAGAGATTTTTCAGACGAAGAAATCGCTATTCTGCGCTCGTTGAATTTAATGATTGCAAGCGCGATAAACCGGCAGGAATTAGTACGCAAACGCACGCGCGAACTTGCTTTGCAAACAACAATGCTCAACACGCTTTTTGATTCGATACCCGACCTTATTTTTGTTAAAGATTTGAATTTGCGTTATACGCATTGCAACAAGGCGTTTTTTGAGTATTGGGAAGATATTTTCGGAAAAAAGCACCAAGACATTATAGGAAAAACCGATTACGACCTTTGGAACTCAGATGAAAAAGCAAAAGAATTCGTCAATAATGATATGCTGACTATAAATGAAAACATAATGACTGTTTCGGAGGTAGAAATACCGATGGGTGAAAAAACTATGGTTTTTGAAACAACCAAAACGCCTATTGAGACAGGCGGCGAAATTGTCGGAGTTATGGGTATAGCGCACGATATAACAAATCGTAAAGAAATTCAGCGCGCCGCCGAAGAGGCGAGTAGGGCAAAATCGACATTTTTGGCAAATATGAGCCACGAAATTCGGACGCCTATGAATGCAATTATCGGCATTACCGAAATCTTGACGGAAGACGCCACGCTTCCTGAAAGTATATTGGAGGGATTAAGCAAAATTTACTCGTCGAGCAATTTGCTTTTGGGTATAATAAACGATATTTTGGATTTTTCCAAAATCGAGGCGGGCAAATTGGACATTGTTCCTGCGGAGTACGAGGTATCGAGTATGATAAACGATTCGCTCCACATGAATTTGACGCGTCTCGAAAGCAAACCGATAGAAATTGAATTGTTAATAGACCAAAATCTTCCAGCAAACCTCATAGGCGACGAACTTCGTGTGAAGCAAATACTTAACAATCTGCTTTCTAATGCGTTCAAATATACCGATAAGGGTAAAGTAGTGCTTTCTGTGCATTCCGAAGCGGTTTTAGACGATAATAAAATAATGCTTGTGTTGAGTGTACGCGATACGGGTTGCGGAATGTCTAAAGAGCAGTTGAATAAACTTTATGAAGAATACTCTCGCTTTGATTTGGAAAAGAACAAAAATGTTGAAGGTACGGGGCTTGGTTTAGCCATAACAAAACATTTGACGCAACTTATGGGCGGCGATGTTCGTGTAGAAAGCGAACCTAACGTAGGAACTTTGTTTGTTGTGCGGCTTTTGCAGGAAAAAGCTGATGACAAAATTTTAGGCGCCGACAATGTTGCAAATCTTAAACAATTCCGAAGCAAATACATTTCCAGCAGAGAAAGAAGACAGATTTTGCGCGACCCGATGCCTTACGGAAGTGTCTTGGTTGTTGATGATATGGAAACAAATCTGTATGTCGCCGTAGGGGTTATGAAACCTTATCAACTGCGAATAGAAACGGCAACCAGCGGGCAAGAGGCAATAGATAAAATTAAAATGGGCAATGTGTACGACATTATATTTATGGATCACATGATGCCCGAAATGAACGGATTGGACGCGACAAAGATAATTCGCCAAATCGGCTACACAAATCCGATAGTTGCGCTTACGGCAAATGCCGTGGTGGGGCAGGCGGAGATATTCCTGAAAAACGGATTTAACGAGTTTATTTCTAAGCCAATAGATATTCGCCGTTTGAATATGGTTTTGAATAAACTTGTGCGCGACAAACAGTCGCCACAAGTTTTAGCCGCCGCGCGCCAAGAAGCCGCCGCGCGCCAAGAAGCCGCCGCGCGCCAAGAAGCCGCCGCGGCGGCGCAAGCGTGTTTAGTCGATAAGGGCGAAACAAAGTCATTTTTTACCGACAAAAAAGTGGATGGAATAAACATTGTCGAAGGCTTGGAAAAATACGACGGCGACGAAGAAATATACCTTAAAATTCTACGCTCGTACGAAAAGAGTGTAAGCGTGCTTTTACCCGAATTGGAAAAAGGCGAAAAAACAGATAAGCTCGAAGAGTATCAAAATGCGACCCACAGCATAAAGGGAGCAAGTTATGGTATTTTTGCGGATGATATTACAAACTCGGCGGCAAAACTCGAAGCCGCGGCAAAATCCAAAGACTTGAAATTCATAAAAGAGCACAATTCGGCATTCTTGGAGACACTGAAAAAATTACTTTCGGACTTGAGCACAATGATTACACAAATAGACGCAGAAAACGAAAAGCCCCAAAAAGAAAAGATTGACGCCGACATTTTGGAAAAACTTGTTGCCGCCTGTAGAGACTTCAGTATGGACGGTGTTAGCGTTGCAATGAAAGAAATAGAAATGTATCGATATGCACAAGACGCCGACCTTGCAGTTTGGTTGCGAGACAGCGTTGATAAAATGGATTTTTCGCAAATTGCAGAAAAATTATCGAAAGAAAAAATTTAATTTAAGGAGAATAAAACTTATGAGTGCAAACACCCGCAAAAAAATCTTTTATGTTGACGATATGCCAAGCAATTTGGTTTCGTTGAAAAGCCGATTGGACGCTTATTACGAAGTATATCCGTTCCCGTGTTTTGACAAAATGTTCAAGTTTATGCAAAATATCAGACCCGATTTAATTATTTTGGACGTAAATATGCCCGAAATAAGTGGTTTTGACGGAATTGAATGTCTGAAAAAAGACCCGAGTTTCAAGAATATTCCAGTAATCTTCTTAACTTCGGAAGACGGAATTGAAAGTTCTATGAAAGGACATAATTTTGGTGCGGCGGACTATATATCCAAGTCTTCTCTCTCGCTTTCTCTCTCTAAGGATTCGGATTTAATCAAGCGCATTGAACGACAACTGGAAAAAAATAATTAGGGGATAAAAACGCCAATCAAGACAAAATTTGTTAAATTTCAGCGAAATTCCGAAATGTCTTGATGGAATAACGTATTTTTGCAACGATTTTATTTAATTTACAATTTAGTCGGAGGTTTTTTATGGCTTATATTGAAGACATTTTCGCAAGAGAAATTTTGGATTCCCGCGGAAATCCCACCATTGAAGTTGATGTAACACTTGAAAGCGGCGTTCGCGGAAGAGCGGCAGTGCCGAGCGGCGCGTCAACGGGCGAAAACGAAGCGCTCGAACTCAGAGACGGCGACAAATCGCGCTACTTGGGTAAAGGCGTTCTTAAAGCAGTCGAAAACGTAAACGAAGTTATCGCTCCCGAGCTTATCGGTCTTTGCGCTCTTGACCAAAGAGGCATCGACAAAAGAATGCTTGAACTTGACGGAACAAAAACAAAAAGCAAACTCGGCGCGAACGCAATTTTGGGCGTATCGCTCGCAGTAGCAAGAGCGGCGGCGGAAGAGCTTGATATTCCTCTTTACAGATATATCGGCGGAACAAACACATTCACGCTTCCCGTTCCTATGATGAACATCATCAACGGCGGCTCGCACTCGGACGCTCCTATCGCGTTCCAAGAATTTATGATTAGACCTGTTGGCGCAAAGTCGTTCAAAGAGGGCTTGAGAATGGGCGCGGAAGTTTTCCACAGCCTTAAAAAAGTTCTTCACGACAGAAAACTTTCGACAGCAGTAGGCGACGAGGGCGGTTTTGCTCCTAACTTGGCAGGCGGCACCGAAGACGCGCTTAACACAATCCTTACCGCTATTAAAAACGCAGGCTACAAAGCAGGCAAAAAAGCGGACGGCGGCGATGTTTCTATAGCTTTGGACTGCGCGGCAAGCGAATTCTACAAAGACGGAATTTACGATTACACAAAGTTTGAAGGACCCAACGGCAAAAAACTTACTTCTGCACAGCAAGTAGATTTCTTGGCAAAACTCGCGGAAGACTATCCGATTGACTCAATCGAAGACGGTATGGGCGAAAGCGACTGGGACGGTTGGAAACTTTTGACAGACAAAATCGGTAAGAAAATCCAAATCGTAGGCGACGACTTGTTTGTAACAAACGTTGAATACCTCAAAAAAGGTATCGATATGGGTTGCGCAAACTCAATCCTTATTAAAGTAAACCAAATCGGAACGCTTACCGAAACTCTTGACGCTATCGAAATGGCGCACAGAGCAGGCTACACTTCTGTTACTTCACACAGAAGCGGCGAAACCGAAGACAGCACAATCGCAGACATCGCGGTTGCAACAAACAGCGGACAAATCAAAACAGGCTCGCTCAGCCGCGCCGACAGAACTGCAAAATACAACCAACTTCTCAGAATCGAAGAAGAATTGGGCGAATTGGCGGTTTACGGAAGATAACACACTTGCCGTGCGGGCGATTTGACGCTTCGCGGGGCGTGTTTTTATAATAGCAGGGGCGAAATTTTATAGTTTCGCCCCTGTTTTTTTTAGGGAGTGAAAAGTTAATGCAAAACAAAATAACTCAAGAAGTAATAGAATATATTGATTGGAACGAATTTTTTCGTTTCTGGAAAATCAGAGATACTGATTGCGACGAGGCAAAAAAACTGCGCGCAGATGCCTTGGATTTAATAAAAAAACTGCAAAATGAAAACTTTTACTTCGGCGAGGCAAAAATTGAGTTTTTTGATGTGGAAGCGCAAGGCGACGATATAATTATTTGCGCCAAAGAGCCCGTTTTATTGCGCTTGCTTCGACAACAAACTAAAAAACCACAGGGGCAACCGTATTATTGTTTATCGGATTTTATTGAAAAAGGCGATAAAATAGGCGTTTTTGCGATAACGGTAGGCGCGGAATTTGACAAAAAATCTCAAGAGTTTGCCGAAGCCGACGATATGTATTTGTCGCTTTTGTATGCGTCTTCGGCACAGCGGCTTGTGGAGGCGTTGTCGGAATATTATCACAAAAAATACCTTGACGGGAGACACGGAATACGTGCGGCGGCAGGTTTTCCATCGCTTCCGGATATACGAATTATGAAAGATATAGACAAAATTCTCGATTTTAAAAGTATAGGTATAACTTTAAGCGAAAATTATATGATGTCGCCGCTTTCGTCGGTCTGCGGGTTTTATATTACTAATCCCAAAGCAAAGTATTTTGCGGTTGGAAAAATTGGTGAAGACCAGCTGAAAGACTACGCAGAAAGAGGCGGAGAGAGCGTGAGTGAAGCAAAATTTTGGCTCGGCGGATAACATAGGATTATGCTCGTTTTCACTTTTTTTCCGTTTATGGCGCGGAAATAACGTATTTTATGGCAGTTTTATATGTCTTTTTTAACTTTTATTTTGGGGAGAATTTGTTAAATGATTAAGGGAATGCTGAAAACTACGAGTAAGCCGTACCCTCTTTACAATAGAGAGATGGTTAGGGACTTAAAAGACCTTATGGATTATGCAAGTAAAAAGTGGGGTGAAAAAAACGCTTTTTCTTTTGAAGACGACAACGATAAGGAAGTCAATATTTCATACACCCGCTTTAAGCAGGAAATAGATGCGCTGGGAGCGGCGTTTTACGAAAAAAACATAAAAAATGAAAGAATTGTCCTGCTTGGCGAATCTTCGTATTTGTGGGTATTGTCGTATTTTGCGGGTGCAAACGGCGGAAGCGCTATGGTGCCGCTTGATAAAAATCTTTCTGCTGAACAGCTGGAGGTATTAGTAAAAGACAGCGAGGCGGGCGTTCTTGTTTATTCCAATGATTTTGCCGACATTGCCGAAAAAATCAAAAGCGATAAACTTAAATTAAAACTTAATCTGCACACAGACATTGTTAAAATGATAGAAAGCGGAAAAGAGCTTGTTGCGCAAAACGCTCCGTCTGCAAAAGAATTTTTGGAATATAAAATTGACTCCGAAAAATTGGCGGCGATAATTTATACTTCGGGAACTACTGGAAATTCCAAAGGCGTTATGCTAACGCATAAAAACCTTGCTTCCAATGTAAATCAAGTTGTACTTGCCGCCGAAGTTTACGGAAGAGTGCTTATGGTTTTGCCGCTTAATCATTCCTTTGCGTTTATGGCTTGCGTATTGTGTCCGTTATATTACGGATGTGATATATGTATAAACAAATCGCTTCCGAACGTATTGGCTGATATGGGTAAATTTAAGCCCGACAGCATTCTTCTGGTGCCGCTTTTTGTGGAAAAATTTTATGCTCGTGTCTGGGCAAGCGCAGAAAAATCGGGCAAGGCAAAATTGCTCCGAAAAATGATAAAAATCAGCAACTTCCTGCTTAAATTCGGCATTGACCTTAGAAGAACGTTGTTTAAGGCGGTACACTCGGCATTCGGCGGAAATTTGACTTTGATTGTAACAGGCGGCGCTCCTATTGACGAAAGATACATTCAGGGCTTCCGTGAATTGGGCGTAAATACTATAAACGGCTACGGAATTACCGAATGCTCGCCCGTTGTTTCGGTAAACAGAAATTTCTGGCAGAAAAAAGGAAGTATCGGCTTCATTCTTCCCGGCATAAACATTAAAATATTTGAACCGGACGAAAAAGGAATGGGCGAAATTTGCGTTAAAGGCGACAACGTTATGATGGGCTACTACAACAACGCAGAGGCAACCAAAGAAGCGTTCTTTGAACATCCCGACGGCAAGTGGTTCAGAACGGGAGACGTGGGATATAAAGACGAGGATAACTTCCTTTACATCGGCGGACGTAAGAAAAATCTCATAATTTTGAGCAACGGAGAAAACGTTTCTCCCGAAGGTATGGAACAGGAAATTATGACCGAAATGCCATACATTATGGAAGTTGTCGTTTTCCAAGATGACGAGGAAAAAGTGATTGTAGCAGAAGCGTATTTCAATCCCGAATACATTGAGCAAACGGGAACGCAGGACGTCGATTACGCGAAAAAATTTGCAAGGGACATCGTTGAGTACAACAGAAAACAGCCGCCGCAAAAGAACATCGGGAAAACTTTGGTGCGCGACGAGGAGTTTCCAAAAACGACGACGAAGAAAATTAAAAGAAATTACAAAAAATAAAAGGAGTGAATTTTATGTTAGAAAAATTTCAGGAAATTGTCCGCGAGGCAAAAGGCGACAAGTCCATTGTAGTTGAGCCCGAAATGGCATTGCTTTCGGATTTGAAACTTGATTCGTTTGACGTTGCAGGAATAGTAAACGAAATCGAAACTGAATTTGACATTAAAGTGAACGACCGCGATATTAACACGCTCAAAACCGTGCAAAATGTTCTTGATTATATTAACGAGAAACAAGCGGCAAAAAAGTAAAAGAAACTTTGGAACAAGAATAAAAAGGACGGAAATAATGCTTCCGTCCTTTTTTGTGTAGGGGCGGGTTTCAAACCCACCCTTACTGTATCAAACACGAGATTAAACACAGGCGGGCGGTGATTTGGGCGGGTTTCAAACCCGCCCCTACAATTATCTTATATAAATATACTCAATATTGTGAATGAGCGACTCCATTGTTGCTAAATGTGCCGTTAGGTGAATGTTGCCGAGGCGATTGTTTACGCCTAAGATGACTTCGTCGATTGGCAAATATACAAAATGGCTGTGTTTACGGTCTATTCTTTGCCATTCAAAATACAACTGCGCGCGTTTTTCCTCGTCCATTTCTTGGACTGCCAAATTAAAGATTTCGGCAATTCGCAGTTCGTAATCTCGGTCGATTTTCGCGATTTTGTTGCCGTTTTTGTCTTGGCGTTGCGGATTTATTATGTATCTTTGCGAATTATGCATTATTGACGAGCGTGCAAAATGCGGGTCTGATATCCCGCCCATCGAAAATGCGACTACGTCCCAGTTGAAAGTGTTGAATACACGCGAAATCATAGTGTTGAACTCTACAAAATCCAAGTGAACGCGAAAGCCCAAGTTTTCCAAGTCTTTGCGAACTATGCCGAACATTCGTGAAATTCGCTCTACCCCAGCGCTTGTAGTAATGGTAAATTCTACGCGATTGCCCGCGTCGTCGGTACGGAAACCGTCGGCGCCTCGCAAAAATCCGATTGAATTAAGTAGCGAGTCGGCTCTTTGTGGATTGTAGTGAAATTGTTCGAGGTCGGGGTCGGAGAATTTGCCTTTGTGATTTCCCCAAACTCCCGCGGGCGGATGAGCCAAGCCGTTAAAAACGATGTTGATAATTTCGTCGTAATTTATGGCGTATGCGGCGGCTTGGCGGAAAGTTTTATCGCGAAACCAACGCTGTTTTATCGGGTCGAGGAACGGCTGCCCTGTTTCTTCGTTAATTTGGTTGTTTTGGTTAAATACAAAAAATCTGTTGAAAAGACGCGGTCCTACGCGGAATATTCTGAAGTTTCCTTCGCGCTCCCTTGGCTTAAGAAGCGGAAAATGTTCGCCGCTCAGCATATAGTGGTCAATTCGTCCGTTTTGAAACATCATTGTTTGCATATTCGGCTCGCGGATTATTGCAAAACGCACAAAGTCGAGGTAGGGGAGTTGGTTGCCCTCGGCGTCTCTTTTACGGTAATACGGATTTCGCTCCAGAATTATTTGTTGTCCCAGTTCTACGCGAGACAACATAAAAGCTCCCGTCCCGACGACATTTTTCGGATTTGTGCCGCTCGAAAGAAAGGCTTCCATTGTAGCGTTTGCGGCGTGTTCTGCGTAAAGGTGTTTGGGCATAATCGACATTCCGACAACCGTTAAAAACGGCGCAAAGGGTTTTGGCAAATTGAAGACAACCGTGAAACTGTCGGGTGCGCTGACGTCTATTTTTTCGCCGTCCACGCGAAAATTGTGATTTAGCGGCGAATTAAGGCGGTCGTTATAGACTATATCGTTAAAAGTGAAGAGAACGTCTGCCGATGTCAGTTGTACGCCGTCCGAAAAATAAACGTCGTTGCGTAAATTAAACGTCCACACTAAGCCGTCGGGGGACATTTCCCAGCTTTCTGCAATATTCGGCTCAAATTCCATAGTTATGGGGCTCCGTCTTACAAGTCCCTCAAAAATAAAGCCCAAAACTTCCATAGAATATCCCGAACTTGTAAGCGCGGGTGCAAATCCGTCGGGGTCGCTTGCCAAAATCAGATTGATTGTTCCGCCGCGATTTCCGATGTTCGGCACAAACGCGCGCCCGATGCTGTCGAGTTGTTCGAGGGTGTATTGGTCTCTGCTTTCTTGCGAAAAACTTGTATTTTGTCCGCAAGATACGAAAAATACCGCAATCAATGCGCAAATAAAGTATTTTATCATAAAATAATCCTTTTTTTGTTGTTTTACGACAGAAAAATAATTTATGTTAGAGGTGATTATGTTAACAAGTATAGATTATCAGTTATTTCTTTTTTTTAATACTTTCTTTTCAAATCCGTTTTTTGACTTCGTGATTCCGCATATAACTTCGGCTACGAATCTTACGATATTCTACTTTTCGCTTTCGGCGATTTATATTGCGATGGCAAAAGATAAAATATTGGCGTTAAAAAGAGTTGTTGTCGCCTCCATAATTTTGGGGCTTGCCGATTTGCTCGGGGCGAGAGTGCTTAAAGAATTTTTTGAACGTCCTCGTCCGAACAATGCTCTTTATTTTGTGGACGGCGTACATATTTTGTTTCCGAATGTCAACTTTGGACGACCGAGCAACGCTTTTGTGTCGTTTCCGAGTAATCACGCAATGACAAACGCCGCGGTGGCAACGGTTTGGACGCTTTGGGCGCCGAAACTGTGGTGGATTTTTGTGCCTTTTGCATTGTTTATCGGCTTTACGCGTATTTATGTAGGTGTTCATTATCCGCTCGATATACTTTTCGGCTTCATTTTCGGCGCAGGTCTCGGGTTTCTCGCCTATAAATTATCGAAGCGGTTTTTAGAGAAAAAAACAGACAAAAAAATAAAGGAGTAAAACTTATGGTTTTTGATTACGGAGAAGTTTGTACGGATGACTTTATTGTGGAAATGCTTGGAGAACGAAACGTCGATTCGCCGATAGAATTGACATCGACTGAAACCAGAGGAAATTACTTGCCGAATTTTGTAGATGACAGCGAGTCTATAATTCTCAACGGGCATACGGATAAAAAGTATTTGGAAGAAGCGCTGAAAACGAAAGACGAGAAATACAAACCTATTTTTATTGAGGCGGCGGGACCTCGGGAAAAAATTTACTTTGAGCCTCATAAGGTAAAAGCCGCCATAGTTACTTGCGGTGGATTATGCCCCGGTCTAAACAACGTTATTCGTGATATTACATATACTCTCAGAAGATACGGAGTTGATGAAATTATCGGCATAAGCAACGGCTACAAGGGTTTTTTGCGCGAATTTAATTATCCGATTGTTTCTCTCAGCAGAGACGTGGTGCGTTATATTCACCGTGAGGGCGGAACTATTTTAGGTTCATCTCGCGGCTACGGCGACAGGACGAAAGACATTGTTAATCGTTTGGAGGATAAGGGAATAAATATGCTCTTTACGATAGGCGGCGACGGAACGCAAAAGGGCGCGCTGAGAATTTATGAAGAAGCAAAACGCCGCGGTCTGAAAATTTCGGTAGTGGGAATTCCCAAAACCATAGATAACGATTTAAGTTATGTGCGCAAGTCATTCGGATTTGAAACGGCGGTTGAAGAAGCGGCAAAAGCAGTGTTGTCGGCGACCACCGAAGCAAGAAGCGCGCCAAACGGGGTAGGGCTTGTAAAACTTATGGGGCGCGAATCGGGATTTATTGCGGCGCACACGGCTATAGCGGCAAAAAACGTGGCGTTTGTGCTTGTTCCCGAAGTTCCTTTTGAATTGGAAGGTAAAAACGGATTTTTGGAATCTCTTCGCAAAAAAGTGCTTGACCCCAAATACGGATATGCGGTTGTTGTTGTAGCTGAGGGCGCGGGGCAAGACCTTCTTAAAAAATCCAGCGAAGGAAAAGAGGAGCAACTTGACGCGTCGGGCAATAAAAAATTAGACGACATCGGAACTTTTTTGCGCGATAAAATTATGAAGTATTTTGCCGATAAGGAAACCGATTTGAATATGAAATACATAGACCCGTCGTATATGATACGAAGCCAACCTGCTAATGCAAACGATTCCATTCACTGCTCGTTGCTTGCGGCAAACGCCGTTCACGCGGCAATGGCGGGTAAAACGGGAATACTTTTGGGGATTGTTCATAATTATTATGTGCACGTTCCTATAGAAATGGCGGTAAAAAGTCGTAATACATTGCCTCCGAATTCTACAATTTGGCGGGCGGTTTTGGAACTAACAGGACAGCCGCCGCTTATGAAACAGGATGCGGTAAAGTGTAATTGTTAATCTTTTTTGCATAGTTTTGAGGAAATATTTACAAAAATAGCGAAAAAATTGAAATCGTGTGTGGGAAAATATTATTTTCACGACAAATTTAACTGATTTTAACAAAAAGGAAGGGATACAAAATGGCAAAATTGTTTATTGAAGACCTTGATTTGGTCGGAAAAAGAGCGTTGATACGCGTGGATTTTAACGTTCCCGTAAAAAACGGCGTTGTGGAATCGGACAAAAGAATTAAAGCGGCTTTACCCACAATTAAATACGCGCTCGATAAAGGCGCATCAGTTATCTTAATGAGCCATTTGGGAAGACCAAACGGACAGGTAAACGCAAAATACACTCTTGCTCCCGTAGCAAAACGCTTGGAAGAACTTTTGGGCAAACCCGTAAAATTTGTAAATGACTGCGTTGGCGCAGAAGCTGAAGCGGCAACCGCGGTGGCAAAAGCTGGCGATGTAATTTTGCTCGAAAACCTGCGTTTCCATATAGAAGAAGAAGGAAAAGTGAAAAACGACGACGGCACAAAAACCGAAGCTACCAAAGACCAAATCGCGGCGTTTTGCGCGTCATTGTCGAAACACGGCGACGTATTCATTAACGACGCATTCGGAACTGCTCACCGCGCGCATTCTTCTATGGTCGGCGTAAATCTTAAAAGAGCAAGCGGATATTTGCTCAAAAAAGAATTGGAATTCTTGGGTGATGCGGTTGCAAACCCCGTTCGTCCTTTTGTAGCGATTATCGGCGGTGCAAAAATTTCCGGTAAAATCGATGTTGTAAACGCGCTTCTTCCGAAAGTTGATAAACTTATTATCGGCGGCGGAATGGCTTACACGTTCCTTAAAGCGCAAGGCTACGAAATCGGAAATTCTCTTTGCGAAAACGACAAAGTTGATTTGGCAAAAGAACTTCTTGCAAAAGCGGGCGACAAAATCGTTCTTCCGATAGACAGCCTTTGCACGACAAAACTTGACTTTGACGGCAGAACAATTGCCGACGAGCATATTTACGATTACGACAAAATGCCCGCAAACGAAGAAGGTTGCGACATTGGTCCCAAATCAATGGCGAAATTTGTTGACATCGTAAAAGGCGCAAAAACAGTTCTTTGGAACGGTCCTATGGGCGTATTTGAAATCGCGGCGACCGCAAAAGGAACATTCGCGGTAGCGCAAGCGCTTGCTGAAGCGACAGCAAACGGCGCAATTACGGTTATCGGCGGCGGAGATTCGGTTTCGGCTATCGAAAAAGCGGGCTTGGAAGACAAAGTTTCGCACGTATCGACAGGCGGCGGCGCAAGTTTGGAATTCTTGGAAGGCAAAGAACTTCCCGGTGTTGTTGCGTTGAGCGATAAGTAAACATAGAAAAAAAGTTAGAAGAAAATAATTTTCAAAAGGAGTTTTTTTATGAAGTTTTCAAAAGTATTTTTAGTTGTAGCGGCGGCGTCTGCTATGGTATTTGCACAAAATGACGCAGACGAGTGGTTTACTACCCCCCCCCCACCTGCGGCGGCTCAGCCGACTTGGACAGCGCCTGCGGCGACTTCTCCGACAACAACAAGAGAGCGCAATCGTAATCGCAATATTGGCGTCAGAGTTTCCGGCGATCTTTATCTCAATCCCGGATTTGAATTTGCGAATAATTATCGCCATCGTGAAGAGCAACGCAGGAACCCGGACGGTTCTCCTGTGCTCGACAGAGATGGTCGCCCGGTAATAGATACAGTAAGAGTAGATAACGTCGAAGATTGGTTTGACATTATGTATAATTGGAACGTTCGCCTTGGACTTGATTTCAACGAAAGAGTTTCGTTGGATTTTCGTTTCAGTAATCCTGCAGGATACGCAGGCAATAATATGAACAGATTGAGTGGACTTTGGCGGGGAAGCGAAGTTACGACGGGGCAGGACGACTGGTTTAGAGGCTGGTCTATCCCAAGAGTTCCGAATGCATTCATTACTTTGAGACCTAATTCAATGTTTTCTTTTTACGGCGGACTTCTTGAGATTAAAGGCAACACCGCCCTTGATTTTGTTGCAGGAGTTGAGCAAAGGGTACACGCTCCGCTTAACAATAGTGCAGGAGGGCTTTGGACAAGTTATCAGAACTGGAATGCAATCACCAATGCTTCTCAGGTTGGCTTAAAAATGGATGTAGAGCTTTCTCCTGATTTTACGCTTAATTTTGCGGCGCTTGCTCCAACTGATGTTGATTTCCGTTTTATTTTTGGTGCAGACATCGGTTTAGGGGCTCTTACACTTAGTCCGATTATAACTCTTCGTTCTTTTGATGCTCTTTCGTATAGTTTTGAAAACATAGACGAAGAAGAGGTATTCAGAACGCCTGTGTTGTTTACATACGGAGCAGATTTGGGTATTGAATTAAGCGATGCCTTTAACCTTGAAGTAGGCGCGGCGCTTGGACATATTCGCCTTCATTACGATGAAAGTGAAACTAATATTCCCGGTGTTGGCACAAATAGCGAAAACGAAAGACTTACGGGTTTTGGTTTTCTTTTGCGAGCTGCTCCGACGATGACATTCGGAATAAATGAAATTGCATTTTCATACAGCTTTGGTGTTGCAAGATTTACAGATAAAGAATATATTGAATCAAACGTGCCCGGTGCCAGCGGAAGTCATACGACAAAAAGTATAACATCTTCTGCGTTTAATGATTTGGCGTTGGATTGGAATTTTAGATTAAGCGACAATTTTGCTTTTGGACCGCAATTTGCAATGGCGTTCAGAAGAGACAGGTATAGAGTGCAATATGACAACGCATTCCCTTCTCCAAACCTTTTGCCGTCTTCTTCTGACGACATAGATGATAATAAACGCACAGGTCTCAGAGCCGCTCGTTTGGGACTTGGCTTTACAGCAAACTTCTAATTCTTTCTTGAATTTTGCTTATAATTAAAGAGAGCCGAGAAATCGGCTCTCTTTTTTGTTTTGGCATAATAAGAAAAAGGCGAGTTTCCTCGCCCGTTATTATACTGCACTCGGCATTATTTTAGTGTCTTTAAATATGAAAAAGAAAACCATAGCCGCAACAGCCATACCGCCACCCATTACCATTAATTCCATTATTTACCACCTTTCATTAAAAGACCAAATACAAAAATTATTAACGACAAAATCAAACCAACAGACACACTCGTTAAATCAAATTTTTGTCCGAACGCTCCACCTATAACGCCACCCACAAAGACAGCAAGGCTGATATTGATAAAATATTCGCCCGCTATTACTTTGCATTTCCCTTTGTCTAATATCATAAATCCACCTTTCTTTTAATTAAAATACTATTTTTTCAATATCTTATGCAAGTAAAATACTTCTCTTTTGTTTTTTGTGTTTTTTTTAGATGGCAGATAGTATTTTTGTATCGGAAAAAGGAGAAGAAAAAAAAATGAAAATCTTAGTTGCGACGTCTAATGCGGGTAAAGTTAAAGAGATAGGCGAAATTCTCAGAAAAATTAACAATCAAATCGAGATTTTATCGTTGAAAGATATTTTTGACGAAATTCCGGAAATCCCCGAAAATGAGAGAACTTTTACGGGCAATGCGCTTGCAAAGGCAACTTGGCTCGCCGAAAGATTTGACGGAAATTGGGTTTTGGCAGACGATTCGGGATTGGTTGTCGAAGCGCTCAAAGGAGCCCCCGGTGTTATATCGGCAATATATGCGGGTGAGCCGAGAAGTGATAAAAGAAACATAGAAAAATTGCTTAGCGAAATGCAGGAATTTCGTGATGAAAAACAACGAAAAGCGCATTTTACCTGCGCTATGGTTTTGGTTTCACCCGTCAGCGACAAATCGTTTGCGGCAATCGGAAAATGTAAAGGCAAAATCGCTTTTGCCCAAAGCGGTTCGGGCGGTTTTGGCTACGACCCCGTGTTTATTCCCGACGGATACGATAAATCATTTGCAGAACTGTCTTCGGGGATTAAAAATGAGATTTCGCACAGAGCAAACGCACTCGAAATACTGACCGATATTTTTGAGGATATTTTAGACGGAGGAAATCTATGAAAATCGGAATTTTGAACGGACCTAATCTTAATTTTTTGGGTAAAAGAGAGCCGCAAATTTACGGTAAATTAACGCTTGACGACCTTAAAAACCAACTCTTAACAGAAGCGCAAGGCAAAAACATAACACTCGAATTTGCGCAAAGTAATGTTGAGGGCGAACTTATAAATATTATTCAAAAATGGTCGGGCGAAAATTTTGACGGCGTAATTTTTAATCCGGGCGCATATACACACACTTCTGTTGCGCTTTTTGACGCAATTTCGTCGGTCAGCCTTCCGTTTATTGAGGTGCATATTTCAAATATTTACAAGCGCGAAGAATTTCGTCGTCATTCTTTTACAGCTGGGGCAAGCGAAGGTGTAATTTCGGGCTTGGGCTTCTTTGGGTATGTTGCCGCAATGCATTATTTAGCGCAAAAAACAGGTGATAAAAAATGATAAAAATAGCAACTTTGGGTCCCGAAAGAACATTTTCGGACAAAGCCGCGCAAAAATATTTGGAGAAACATCCAAACTTGCAGGCACAAATTGTGTATGTGCAGACAATAACAAATGTTTTTGAAGAATTGTCGGCGCAAAATTGCGACCTCGGCGTAGTTCCTGCCGAAAACAGCACAAAAACACAAGGCATTGTGAAAGAAACCCAAGTTGCATTAAAAAATTTTAAAGTCAGTATTATTGACGACTTGGTTTTGCCCGTAAAACTTTCATTCTTTTCTAAAGCGGAACCCTCGCAAATCAAAAAAATTTTTGTTAAAGAAGAAGCACAAAATCAATGTCTTAAATTTTTGAGCGAATACTCATCAAATAAAATCATTCATACTGATAGTAATATAGACTCTTTTAAAAAACTGAACGAAGATTTGAGTTTGGAAAGCGCCGCAGTTGTTCCAAGTCATCTTTTTGAAGAGTATTCGAGAAATTACAAATTTTGCGTTAAAAACATTACCGATGAGGCGGATAATCGCACTCGCTTTCTTGTATTAAAAAAATCAGATGAAACTAATTAAAACCTTTGTTGCAATCACGTTTTTGGGTATTGCGAGCGTTTTCGCACGTCTTCCCGAAAATCCGGGACTGTCTGTTATTGATGGCGGAACGGGCGCAGGCGGAAATTCGCCGATGATTAACGCTATATACAACACCGAGCGGCAAAGATTAGTTTTAGAAATGGGTGGAGTTTCGTATTATGACACTCCAGTTTTTGACAGGGGAGAGCAGATAACAAATTTTTTCTGCGGAGCACTTTTAAGAAGCGGTGAAAATAGATTTTCGTTTTCAATGACTTCTCTGAACGCCTTTGAATTATATTCGGAAACTAATCTTCGTGCGAGTTTTGGCAGGTCTTTTATACGAATTTTGCACTTGGGACTTATCGGAGACTATTTGGTTTATCGAAGCGAGGGCGAGGCAATTTACGGAGCAGGCGGCGAAATCGCCGGTGGAGTGGGCAATCGAATAATTATGGGAACTGTGGCGTATTCGGTTCAAAATATAGGCGACGAAACGTATAACCCGATAATCCAAGAAATAAAAGCAATAATTCGCCTGAAAGAAAACCGTTTTGGAAGTCAGGCGGCGGTTTTTCGATACGACGACTTCACCCGTCGAACTTCTGCGGAATTGGCGTATTCGCTTATTCTTCACGAATATGTAAATATGGGCGTTTCTTTTGTGCCGAAACCCTTTATAATAAAAATCGGGCTTGTTTTTAATGTAAAACAAACCCGTTCATACGCCGCATTTTCGCTTCATAACGCTTTGGGATTGAGCAAGTATGCAGGTGTTCAGTATTTAGTGAAATAGGGAATTTTCTGTAGGGGCGTATTGCATACGCCCAATAACCGTTATCGTGAAAAACAGGGCGTATGCAATACGCCCCTACATTAAATCAAATTTTTGCAATTATCTTTTGACAAGCCGCTTTCAGAATTTCCATTCCTTTGCGCAAAACTTCTTCTTCTATGGTGAGCGGCGGCATTACTTTTACAACGCAGTCGCATTTTCCTGCGCGCTCCAAAACAAGCCCGTTCGCAAAGCATTCTTTAACAATAGCTCCTGTTGCCGCATTGATGTCGCATTCTACGTTTTCAAAGCAAACACCTTGAATTAAGCCGATACCTTTGTGGCGAAGTCCTGTTTTCATCGGTAAAATTTCTGTTTTTATGAAATCTTCGACAATTTTTGCCTTTTTGTTGGTTTCTCCGTCAAAATCGAAACTTTCGCGATAATCAATAGCCGCCGCCGCCGCAACAAATGCAACTTGGTTTCCGCGGAATGTACCGTTATGCTCACCCGGTTTGAATATGTCGCACTCCGACTTAATAAGCGTAAGCGCCATAGGAAACCCGTAGCCGCCGATTGACTTTGACATCGTAATAATATCGGGGGAAATTCCCGCTCTTTCAAAGGCGAAGAATGTTCCCGTTCTTCCGCAACCCGTCTGGACTTCATCCAAAATAAGCAAAATGTCGTGTTTTTTACAAAGGACTTCCAAATCTTTGAGCCATTGAACAGGCGCAACATTTAAGCCGCCCTCGCCTTGAACCGCTTCGAGAATGATTGCCGCGGGTTTATCTATCCCCGAATGGTCTTCGCTCAAAATGCCGTCCATATATTCGATAGAGTTTATTTTGCTCAAATAACCCGTTTCGGACGGGAAAGGCATAAAAGTAGTTCCGTAAAGAGGAATGCTTGCACCTGCGCGCATAGTAGCGTCGCTCGTTGCCGAAAGCGCGCCCAAAGTTTGTCCGTGAAACGCTCCCATAAACGCAAAAATGTTCGTCCGTCTTTTTACTTTGCGGGCAAGTTTCAGCGCCGCTTCGTTTGCGTTTGTTCCTGTTGGTCCGGGGAACATTACTTTATAATCCATTTTTCTCGGTTTTAATATTTTTTCCTGAAATTTTTGCAAAAATTCCGCTTTTGCGACAGTGTGCATATCCAAAGCGTGCGAAATATTGTCATCGGCGATATAGTCTATAACCTTTTGTTTTATAGACGGATTGGAATGTCCGTAGTTTAATGCACCCGCTCCCGCGAAGAAGTCAATATATTCCTTGCCCGATTCTCCATACAAAAAAGCATTTTTGCCCTTTGTGAAAACATCGGTAAAACTGCGACAATACGACCTGACCGTCGATTCGTATTGCTCAAAGATTTGTGCAGACATAAGCCAAGCTACCCTTTCAATGAGAATGTTTTAAATTTAACAAAAAAAGCAGGGGGAAAATACATTATGCGAATAAGGTTTGCAGTGAATTTTGCAAATATATTGAATTTTCTTGTAAAATCAAGTTCGGCGATAGTTTTCGGGTTTAAATTTATCGGCTGAAACAGGGTTAAGCATCCAGCGAATTACCATATCGCCCGACACAAAAAACACGCCGTCGATTTTGCTTGCCTGCTCCACAAAATCAATAAAAGAGCGACGTTTTTCGGCGGGATCGGTAATGTTTGGATATAAATCGCCGCGTTCTTCGTAATAAAACTGCGAATGAACGCCTAAGGTCAGAGGCGCACGGTTGCCCGACAAGCATTTTCTCAGAGTGTTCATATATGCGCGGGTGGTTTGTTCGGCGTTTAACTCGGCTTCGTTCCACAAATTGTAATCGAGCCCTGTTATATGTTTCCAATCGTAATCTAATTCTTTGCGCTTAAAGACTTCTTCGACAAAAGCGTAATCTTGCGGGTCTATATAGACTTTGTGTGCGGGCAACTCCCAAATTCCTTTGTGCTCGCGGACGGGATTGTCTTTTCCCCATTCGTTAAAATCTTCGTTGTTGTCGGGCGCTACGTTTCCGTTTTTATCGGCTGGACCGTCTAAGGTGTATGGAAAATTATTGCCGTCTTTGTCGTCCATTGCGTTTATTGAGCAGTCGTATAAAAATTCTGCGCCGTTTTTTAGCATTACGTTTTTCATTGCGACAAAAGTGTTGTCCGAATATGTCAAATACGGCGTGCGAAATCCAAAATGATGCTTTGCGGGAATTCCTGCCGCAACAAGTGCATTTTGCGCGTTTTCTATTGTTTTTGTGATGGTATTGACATCTTCCTTTGTTTTTCTGTCGTAAGTAAGGCAATAAAGGTGGTCTTCGGTGTGATTGCTAACTTCGTGTCCTGCTTTATATGCGGCTGATGCGGCGGCTGACAAGTCAGGTTTTTCCGACCACATTGCAACTTTTTGTCCTGTGTTTACATAAAAAGACATATAGCGTTTGCTTCCGTCTGCGTTTGTTCCGCCGTCCATAACGCTTTGTATCCACGAAATCGCAACAGGGTCGGTATTGTCATCGCTTCCAACAACAATAAACAACGGCGGATTTTCTACAGGCGAAATTTTAGAAGCCAAACACGAAGTGATTGCAGGTATTTTGTTTTCTGTTTTGCAAGACATAATCCACCCCCTAAAAATCTTGTAATTTGCAGTTTTTCAATGACCTTATATACAAAAATATATTATTGCGTACTATCAGTGCGACAAAAAGCGGCAAAAAAATGCTTTTTTCTAATAAAAAAATTCGCTTTCACCAAAAACAAGCAAATCATTTGTTTCTATATTACATTAATATTATTAACTTATCTTGAACCTAAATTTTATTTTCCAGCCTTGGTATTATTAAGCAAAATATGATACGGGAGAATTATACTATCCCCTTGACAAAAACAATGCGCAGATAATATATTAACACAAAAGCCCCAAAAAAGGAGGAAATCGTTAATATATTAACAATAAAAACCAAAATGGCGAATCGCGTTAAAGCAAGGCGCAAGGAACAAAATATATCACAGCAAAAACTGGCTGAAATCTCGCGCGTGTCTCTTGGGTCAATAAGAAGATTTGAGAGAAGCGGAGAAATATCGCTTGATTCGCTTTTGAAAATTGCCATTGTTCTTTCTTGCGAAAAGGATTTTGACGAAGTTTTCGCAAAAAAGACATACCTTTCGCTTGACGAGGTGATAAATGAACAATAAGGTAATTTTGGTAAATTGTTTCGGCAAAAATGTCGGGCGGCTCGCAATGACTAAAAATTATTGTTGCGCCTTTGAATACAGCGACGAATGGCTTGCAAGCGGTTTCTCGATTTCACCGTTTTCGCTTCCGCTTGTCAAAAAAGTGTTTATTGCAGACAGAGAGCCGTTCAGGGGAAATTTTGGCGTTTTTGAAGATAGCTTGCCAGATGGCTGGGGGCGTTTACTTATTGACAGAATGCTGAAAAAACAGGGTTTGCAGCCATCAGGCATAAGCATTCTCGACCGTTTGGCAATTGTCGGAAAAAATGGCGCCGGCGCTTTGGAATACGAGCCGTCGGAGGGTTTTGGAGATGAAGATTTATCTGCCCCTCTTGACGATTTGGCGAAAGAATGTGAAAAAATTTTAGCAAACGACAATTACGAATCGGAACAACTGGAAACGCTTGTAAAAAAAGGCGGAAGTTCGGGCGGAGCGCGTCCGAAAGTGCTTGTGAAAATCGACGACGAGGACTGGATAATCAAATTTCGTTCTTCATACGACCCGCAAGACATCGGCGAGCTGGAATATCAGTATTCCATTGCGGCAAAAGCGGCAAAAATCGAAATGAGCGACTGCCGTCTTTTTGAAGGTAAATATTTCGGCACAAAGCGTTTTGACAGAGAAAACGGACAAAAAATTCAAATGCTTTCGGCAGGCGGACTGATGGAGGCAAGCCACAGATACCCGACGCTCGACTACAACGACTTGCTTTCGGCAACTTTGGAACTTACAAGGAACTTCGGTGAAGTAGAAAAAATGTTTCGATTGATGTGTTTTAACGTTGTGGCAAAAAATCTTGACGACCACGCAAAAAATTTCTCATTTCTTTACAAAAATTCAAAATGGCGAGTGGCGCCTGCTTATGATTTAACGCTCAGCAACGGAATAAACGGCGAACGTATGACAACGGTAAACGGCAAAGGAAAAGAGCCAAGTTTAATTGATATTTTGGGAGTTGCAAAGAAAAATGGGATTGCCGAAACGAAAGCAAGAGAAATTTGCGATGAAGTACGTGAAGCGGTGGATAAATTGCTTGAAGGTTGCGGCAGATAGTATTTTACTAAAGAAACATTAACAAAAAGCGAGAACTATGCAAAAAATACTACTTCTCGGAGCCAGCGGCTCTATCGGACAATCCGCAATAAACTGCGTAAAACGATACCCCGACGAGTTCGAGCTTGTTGGGATTTCCTTTAACAGCAGGGCGGAATTGGGGAGCGAGTGCCTAAAGACCTTTAATACCGTAAAATGTGCCGCAATAACAAGCGAAAACGCCGCAAAAAATTTCCCGAAAAACGATTTTAACAAAGTAAAGTTTTTCGACGGCGCAGACGGTCTTGTGGAAATGGTAAAAAACGCCGAATACGACGTTTTACTTAACGCAATCGTTGGTTGTGCGGGCTTTGCTCCGACTGCGGCGGCGCTCACTCGCGGCAAAAAAGTCGCCCTTGCCAACAAAGAAAGCTTGGTAGTCGGGGGAGAGGTAATCGATAATTTGCTCGCGAAATACGGCGGCAGTATTGTTCCGATTGACAGCGAACATTCGGCTATTTTGCAGTGTATTCACGGCGAAAACCGCAAGGAGCTTGAGAGCATAACAATAACGGCAAGCGGCGGACCTTTCAGAGAATTACCACTATCCGAATTTGAAAAAATCACTCCCGAAAAAGCGCTGAAACATCCGACTTGGGCGATGGGCGCAAAAATAACAATCGACTCCGCAACGCTTATGAACAAAGGCTTTGAGGTGATAGAGGCGTATCATCTGTATAAAATCGGCTACGACAAAATCGATGTCGTCGTTCATCCTCAGTCGATAATTCACTCGCTTGCTACTTTTACGGACGGCGCAGTTCTTGCTCAATGCGGCTATCCCGATATGGAATTGCCAATTCAATACGCGCTTACCTATCCAAAACGCCTTTTTATGAGTCCAACTCCGCGCCTGAATTTGGCAAAAATCGGAAATTTAACGTTTTTTGAGCCAGATTTAGACAAATTTCCCTGCCTGAGAATGTGTTTTGAAGCAGGCAAAGCGGGCGGCACGCTTCCTTGTGTTTTGAACGCGGCAAACGAGGTCGCGGTAGCAAAATTTCTGCGCAACGAAATAAAATTTACCCAAATTGCCGAGATTGTAGAAAAATCCTTGAACAGACACAATAGGCAAACGAGCGAAAGCGTGGAGCAGATATTAGAAATCGATAAAGCGGTGCGCAGAGAGTTAATGTGAGCTATTCCGAAATTATTTTAATCGCTATCGGCTTATCGATGGATGCTTTTGCGGTGTCGATTTGCTTGGGTTTGTCGGTAAAAAAACCGAAAATAAAAGAGTTTTTGCTTGCAGGAATATATTTTGGCTTATTTCAGGCGATTATGCCTATAATCGGATATTTTGCAGGTACTCTTTTTGCTGAAAAAATACAGAGTTTCGACCACTGGATAGCATTCGCACTTCTTGGAGTTATCGGCGCCAAAATGATAAAAGAGGGATTTGCAAAAGAAGAGTGTTGTAGTAAAAACAATTTTTTGTTTGCCAATATGCTGGTTTTGGCTGTTGCTACAAGCATAGATGCAATGGCGGTCGGGATAACCTTTGCTTTCTTTACAATAAACATTTTCACCGCAGTCGCAATAATCGGTTTAACAACATTCGTTATATCAATGATAGGAGTAAAAGTCGGAAATATTTTCGGAACAAAATTCAGGTCGAAAGCGGAAATCTTCGGCGGTGCAGTTCTTATCGCGCTCGGGCTTAAAATTTTGTTAGAGGGCTTGCTTTAAGCGAATTCTCTCCAATCACCTCTCGCTGTAATTATCTCGTAGCCAATCTTTTTTACTTGTTCGTGCATTGCGGCGACGCTTTCGGCGGCTTCGGTATTTGTGGCGATTTTGTTGTCGTAAGGCAGGTATTTTTTGCGAACGTCAAGAGGGGATAGGTTTGGCATAACGATATTTGCGCCAGCCATTATTCCGAGTTCCCTGCCGCGACTGTCAAGTGTTGCCAATGCTGTTGTTGCAGGTAAAAGCAAATTGGGTTGCATAAGACGTAAAATCGCTAAAATGTTCAGCGTTAAGCGCAAATCTCCCGATTTTTCGTTTTTGAACGGAGTGTCGTGATGTGCAAGAAACGGACCAACTCCAACCATTTGGGGGCTTAAATCTTTAATAAACATCAAATCTTCAACAATATTTTGCAATGTTTGTCCGGGAGAACCGACCATAAAGCCGCAACCTACCTGATAACCGATTTTTTTAAGTTCAAACAGGCATTTTTTTCGATATTCGGCAGACATATTTTCAGGATGCAGTAATTCGTAATGTTCGCTGTTTGCTGTTTCGTGGCGCAGTAAATATCTGTTCGCTCCTGCGTCGTATAGGGCTTTGAAGCTATCGAAACTGCGCTCGCCCGTAGATAAAGTTATGGCGCAATCCGAATATTTCGCTCTTATTGCGCAGACAATATCAACAAGTATTTCGTCCGTAAAATGCGGGTCTTCTCCACCTTGTAAGACGAAAGTGCGAAATCCGAGTGCGTATCCTTTTTCACAGCATTCGAGTATTTCTGCTTTTGAAAGCCGATACCTTTCAATGTTTTTATTTTTTACGCGCAATCCACAGTAAAAACAGTTGCATTTGCAGTAATTTGTAAATTCAATCAATCCGCGAATGTAAATTTTATTGCCGAATATTTTTTTTGTTGCTTCTCTTGCGCGTTCAAAAAGATATTCTTCGTTGCAAAGCAAAATTTTTTCAAATTCGTCAGCGGAAAGGGTTTGTTGTTTTTCGAGTTTATCTGTAAGTTCTCTCATTTTTACTCCTTTTTATGTTTCAAATGCCACTAAAATACTATTTTGTTCGCGTCAATATATTATTTTATGTATTTGTAATATATAAAACTAAACATTAAGGAGTATGAATGAAAGCAAATAACTACTCACTGTTGAACAACAGAGTAATAACCATAGCGATAATCTTGCTTGGTCTTGTCGTCTTATTCGGACACGGTACAAGTCGTGCTTCAGGGCAAAACGAAACAGTTGTCGAGCGTAGAATATCAGCATCTGAGGCTAAGCGAATTATGACCGACAGCGCAAATGTCATAATATTGGACGTTCGCACAGAACAGGAATTCAGACAAAGTCGTATAAAAAATTCCGTCAATTTTCCTGTGAACGAAATAAAAGAAAATGCGTCAATAGTTATTCCCGACAAAAATGCTCTGATTTTGGTATATTGCCGTAGCGGAGGCAGAAGCCGCACCGCCGCTAACACACTAATTTCTATTGGTTATACCAACGTTTATGATTTCGGCGGAATTCAATCTTGGGGATACGGGACGGTCAGGGAATGAAAAAATAAAGGGTGCTTTCGCACCCTAAATAAAACTAAACTCTGAATTAATAATAAAACTCTCGCACGTTTTCTATGACGCCGATTTGTCTTTTCATTGCTTCAAACCATTGTTGATACGCAATTCTTGCCGCCTCGCTTCGCAGTTGATTGCGGATTACGGCGATTTCGGGAGCGTCGGCAGGCATTGCTCTTACTGCATCGCGCTCGCTTACTCTTATTATAAACGCACCGTTATCGCAAATTATTGGTGAAGAAATTGTATTTATCGGTAGTCTGAATGCCGCGGCAAGTGTTCTGTTATCTCTGCCCACGCTTGGGACAAACTGCCTTCTTGTTATTGATTGCGCCGAGCCTGCGGTGAGTATGTCGTTTGTTTCGGCGAATTCTTCAAATGACATTTCGCCTATTCTGCCTGCGACTTCTGCAAGGTAGCTTCTTGAGTTTTGTACGCGAAGCGAATCCGACACAATATCCCTTATTCTTGCTCTTACGTGTTCAAACGGCATCGTTCCTGCGGGTATTCTTGCTTGTAATTGCACTACAAAAAACGCGTCTTCTGTTTCAAACAACTCGCCGACATCGCCTGCTCTTGTGTCTCTGTCAAAAACAAAATGACCCAAACCCGAAAGATTACCTATGCCCGACGGCGTTTCGCCTCTGCCGAACGGAAGTGTTGTGCCGAGTGCAAGTGAAAGTCGCATTGCCGCGTCTGCAAAATTCTCGCCGCTTTCCGCTGAATTAAGCAGGCTTGAAGCAAGCGCTTCTATGCTGTCAAGTGTTTCTGCGCCAGCCATAATATTTTTTAGAATATGTCTTGCTTTTACTTCAGTAATTTGTCCGTCTTCTCTTCTGATGCTGTCCACCATTACAATATGATAACCGAATTGCGTTCTGAACGGTTGCGAAATATCGCCCTCAGGGGTCGAAAATGCGACGTTTTCAAATTCGCCTACCATTCTGCCTCTGCCGAACCAACCGAGCTCCCCGCCGTTTCTAGCACTACCGACATCATCGCTTTCTGCTGCCGCTTCGTCTGCAAAAGTTGCGTATTGCGCCAAAATGCTCGCTCTTATATCTCTGAGTTCTCGTCTAATCATTTCTTCGTCTCTCGATGTCGGAGTTTTGGGAAATCTTACAAAGTTCAATATGACTACTTCTTCAGTGGCAAAGTCAGCAATGTTGGCATTGTAATGCGCAAGAAGCGCATTGTCATTCAACGCGTCCGCAGACAAATCAATCGCGAAAGGATGTAAGTGCAAAAATTCAAAGCTGACACGCTCTCTCTGCGCTCTGTATTCGTATTCTAATTCCGAAAACGACGGGTTGTTTGCACTTTCGATAATGGCGTTTAACTTGCTTATCGGAACAAGAACATTTCGCACGTATTGTTCAATCTGTACCATTGCGGGGTTATCCCAACTTGCAGGATTATTTATGAATGCCAAATACGTTTCCATATCGAAACGTCCGTTTGTCTGAAAAAATTCGCTCTGTGCAAATTCGGGCAGAGGGTTATTCAGCAAATAAAGATAAACTTCTTCGTCGGTCGCGGTTAATCCTAATCTTTGCACAATAAGGCTCGTAATAGTCTCATTTACGAAAGACTCCCAAACCTGCATCGGAAGTTGTCCTTCGTCGTCCATTCGTTGCCCTTGCATACGGCGCGCGTGCCTTTCTCTCTCTAAAATTTGCGAAAATTCACGTATCCCTACGTAATCTCTGCCGATTTTTCCGACGGTTTGTCCTCTTCGTCCGGGAACATTTTCAAGTCCCATACCCCATTCAAGAAATATGGTCAGCATAAATCCGACAAGCGCCACTATCATTATTATCGGCGTCCATTTTCTCATCCAAGTAAGCATAAATTCAAACTCCTTTTATCTTTTGTTTTTAGTTGCAATGTCCGTTTCTTAGCGCCTTGACCTTCTTTGGTCTCTCGTGTTCTCAATTCCCAAAAGCGCGTTATATTTATTTCGGTCGCTCAAAATTCTGAGCGCCGCTTCTAATTGTTCGTCGTGTGTAAGGCGTTGCCGTTGAACAAAGCTGTTATCCTGTCCGAAAGCTCGCACCAAAAACGCATTTCGCAAGTGGCGAGAAATTATCTTCGTTTCTGCTTTCAATCGTGCGTTCCTGTTTGTTTCCATCATTTTATCAAGTTCGGCGATTATTGCAACCAATCTTACTGAATCCGCACCGCTGAATGTAATTCTGTGCTGAGCAAGAGAGGCGCTGTCTATAGTTGTGTCTTGCACAAGTCCCAAATAAGCCTTGAAATCACGATATTTTCTGTCGGCTAAAGTGCCGTAATCTTGTTGCATAGAATCGAGGAAATTGAAAAAACTCGTGATAATTGCGGGCGTTATTACGAAATTAGTATCGACGGGAGTGTTGTTGTTCTCCAAAACAGGATAGTAAAAATTAGCAAATCTGAAGAACATATCGTTCGCAAAAATTCGCTGTACTATATAAGGAAGAGGTGTTGCTCGCACAATAGTGTCGGGAATTATTCCGCCGCCGCCAAATACTCTGCGTCCGTTATGGGTAAAGAAAACCTCTTGCGCAGTATCTTTTGCCTCTTCTTTGGCGACCGCCGCAGTTGCTCTCGCTTCTTCGTCAAGCAATTTATCAGCTTCGTTCATCGAAGGGTCGTCGTATTCTTCTTCCTCTTCGCCTGTGTTTCGTCTATTGTTTTCAGGGCGATTTATACATCTGCCCGACGGCGTGTAATAGAAAGCGGTAGTCATTTTCATGTGTCGGATTTCGTCAATCGGAAAAACGCTCTGGACTGAGCCTTTTCCAAAAGTGGTATCGCCTAAAATAAGTCCTCTGTCCCAATCCTGAACTGCGCCCGCAACAATTTCTGAAGCCGAAGCCGAGCCGCGGTTAACTAAAATTACAAGCGGCATATCGAGCGGCACGTGCGGGTCTCTGCGCGTAAAGAACTGCTGTTCTCTTACGCCCGCGCGCCCTTGTGTGAAAACTACCAATCTTCCCCTCTCGAGGAAAAGCTCCGAAATTTCGCCCGCCTGATTAAGAAGTCCGCCCGGATTTGAGCGCAAGTCAAAGATTAACGAACGCATTCCGAGCGCGCGCAAAGAATCAATATTTCGCGCGACCTCGGTTGCCGCTGTCTGCGAGAATGAATTAAGGCGAATGTAGCCTACGCTGTCATTTAGAAGCCCTGCAAAAGGCACAGAGCGAATGTTTATAATTTCGCGCGTAATTGTAATCTCGTTTTGCTCCTGTCCCTCGCGCTGAATTGTGAGAGTAACGTTTGTTCCCGGAGTTCCTCGCATAAGAGAAGCCGCTCTGTCAGAACCCATTCCGCGCGTCGATGTTCCGTCAATTCGCAAAATCCTGTCGCCAGAACGAAGCCCCGCTCTCTCGGCAGGCGTTCCTTCATAAGGGCTCATTATGGTCAAAACGTTGTTGCGGATTGAAATAAGCATTCCGAGCCCGCCGTATCTTCCTTCTGTGTGAAGGCGCAGATTTTCGTAGTCCCTTTGGTCAAAAAACGTAGTATGCGGGTCAAGAACGCCAAGCGCTCCGTCAATCGCCCGCCGCATAAGGAGGGAGTCATTTATCTCTTCGACATACCCGAAACGCACTCTTTGCATAACTCTTTCGAACACGCTGATCCACTCATAAAACGGCTCGTTCGCAGATACATTTCTCGATTTAGCGACAACCGTGTCAAAAAATCCGCCTGCGACCACGGCGACAACAATAATAATCGCCGCCATACCCGAATATAAGTTCTTTTTTTTCTTTTTCATTTAATTCCCTTTCACTTATGGGGAGTAAAATACTTTTTGCGATTGAAGTTTTGCGATAATTTTTTCATAAATCTCATTTTCATCGAGCGTCCCGTCAATTACAAGAAATCGCGTCGGCTCGTTTTCGGCTAATTTCAAGAAGCGATTTCGCACGTTTTCAAAGAAAATTTTGTCGTTTTGCTCCAATCTGTCCGTTGCTTTTCCTCGCAATTTTCTTCTTTCAAGCGACGCTTCAACCGAAATATCGAGTAAAATTGTTAAATCGGGCGAAATTTCGTCTGTTGCAAAGAAATTTATATATTTCATTTTTTCAATGTCAAGCCCTCTTCCTGCGCCTTGATATGCAAAAGTGCTGTCCGCAAATCTGTCGCAAATTACCCATTTACCACTGTCGAGCGCAGGTTTTATCACTTGTCTTACGTGTTCCGCTCGCGCCGCAAAATATAAAAACAATTCGCCGACAGCGCCCAAATCACTTTTTACGTCTAAAATTAAATTGCGTATAGTTTCACTGATTTCACAGCCGCCCGGCTCTCTTGTTAAGACAAATTCAACGCCTTTTTCTTTGAGAAAATTCGCTAAATTGCTGATTTGCGTACTTTTTCCCGCGCCGTCAATGCCTTCAAAGGTGATAAACATATTCGCTTTGTCCTTTCTTGCAATTTCATCGTCCTGTAAATTTATATGAAATACTCCAAGTTTTTCTAATCCTTAACACAAAGTCGCATTATTGTTGTAAAATCTTTGTGGGTTATGGGAAATTTTATTATTTCGCGAATTCCTGCCGCTTTCATAGAAAAATCGTTTATGGTTGATATTTCTTCTTTGGTATATACGATTACGGGAATATCTCTCGAATGTCTTGCCGCTAATTTCGGCATAAAGGCAAGGATTGCAGTGTTGTCGTTTGTACTTTTTATGAAAACTACGCTCGGCTCAAAATGTCCTATTTTTTCCATACCGTCAAACTCGTTAAGCGCGGTTATTACATTGTATTTCTGGTAAAGATAAATTTCCAAAAGGTCAGTTAAATCAAAACTGTCGCCGATTATTACGACGTTTTTTTTAGTTTTGTCGATTTTAATTTTTTGTAAATCCGCTTTCATTTTCATCTTGACGCCCTCGTATAAAGAAAAAATCCTAAAATTGTAAAAATCACAGTAGCGCTCCACGCCGCCACTAATGGATTTATTGACTCGTTTCTTCCAAGCACAATCAAATATTGTGCAATTCCCCAATAAATAAATACAAATCCAAGCCCTGCTCCAAAATGCACTGCTCCGCCTCTTTTGGTTGAGCGCGCAGTAACCGCAATCCCGATAAGCACCGCAATTACGTTCATAAGCGGCAGAGAAAACTTAAAATTACTATCTGCCAAATACCTTTGGGTTCTTTCGCCTCTAAGTCGTGCATTTTCTATTCTGTTCTGCAATTCCGACCAACTCATCTGCTCTACTCGTCTAATGGTTTTCATCATATCTGAGGGGGCTTGGATAAGGTCGTAAAGTGTTGTCTGCGATAGTATATTTAACGATTTAGTGCCGTCTTCGTGTATAATTCGCTCTTGTCCGACAGGCATAATCCATTGTTTTGTATCGTGATAAAACTCTATTTTGTCGGCGGTGATTACGCTTGACAATCTGTTGTTTTTAAAGGCGTAGCGCACAACTGTTTCGCCTTTTGCGGGAGATGTGCCTATTCTGCGGAAGAAATACGCGGTGTTATCGTTGGAAAAGAAATAAAAGTCTCTTCTGGATTCTATAACTTCCGTAGGGACAGGGCGACCGTGTCTGCGAGCGGAAAAAATTTCGCGGTAAAGTTCTATTCTTTCGTTTGCTTCGGTTAAGAATGTCTCGTTAAACCAAAAGTTGCCGACCGCAAGAAAAAGTCCCAAGAATATCAGCGGAAAAGTGATTTTTACTATGCTGACACCGCCCGCTTTTATCGCCGTAAGTTCGCTTGTTTTAGCAAAAGAACCAATGGAAAGCATAACCGACAAAAGCATAGAGATAGGGATAAGCATAGACAAAAACGTGATAATGAAATGTTTGTAGTATTCCACTATTTCGTCGGGTTTTGCGCCGTTAAAAATGTGGATATTGCCGACAAAGTCAATTACTGCCGTAATAACGAAAATTCCGACGGTGGTGATGATAAAATAAGAGAAAAATCGACCTATGAGGTATGCGGGAATTATAGGTAATAATATTCCTAAAACCTTTCGAGGCAAGTCTGCCAAAAAGGCAAATATGTTTTTTACAAGTTTCCAGATAAGCGGCAGACGAATTAAATTTGCAAATTTTTTAAAAGGCGATAAAATAATTCGTAATACGGACAAAATGCTGAAATTACTTTCGTAGCCCGACACTTTTCGCAAAAGCCAAATTGCCACAAGCGCCAAAATTACGTTTCCGCCCCACATTGCGACGGCGGCAGGCAAAATACCTCGATTTGCGTAATGTTCGCCGCTCATCAGAGACACCCAATTAAAAACGAAAAAGACCAAACTATAACTTACGCTTATAGCGGCGCTTCCGTTTTTGGCTATAAGTCCCAGCGGAATGCCTAAAATGGCAAAAATTATTGCGCCGATTGCAATCGCGTATTTTTTATGGACTTCGACCATAAGCCGATTTATTTCGAGACGATATTCGCTTGTTCTTTGAGTTCGCGCGGCGGCAAAATTTATCTCGCCCGATAACGCGTCATTTACGCCTCGCGAGCCAATCCGATTGCTTACGTGCTGATACCACAGCGAAAAATCTTCAATAAAAAGGGCGGCGGAAGTGTCTTCGACGGCGGTTTCTATTCGGCTTGCCATTTCCGTCAAACGTTTTTTGAAGCGGTCTTCTTCGACTGATATTCGCTCCTTTAGCCTGTCTCTTTCGGTAAAGAGCTCGTCATTTGTCATCTCTCTTCTGCCGCGATTATGCAGGTCGCTTCGGGTAAATTCGCTGTCTATGTTTTCAACAAAAATCACTTGTTTTGCGAAGTCAATTCTGAAGAAATTAGCATCGTCTCTGCCTGACGCGCTCATAGCCAAATTGTCGCTTATTGTCTGCCCCGAAAAAAGCGTCAGTTCCAAAAATTGCTCGTTTTGGGTAAGGTAAAGAGTGCCGCTGTCGGCGACGGTTACCACGGGAAATTGATTGTTTTGAGTTGTAAAAATAGTAATTCCGTATAAATTTCCCGTTCCCGTAGTGACAGAATCCACCCTTATGGCATAACCCGGGAAATCCCTTATAAGCACACCCGGCTCTATTAGTGCGGCAGGTTTTTTTCGCATAACGTCCGACATCAGGCGCGCCGCGTGGTGATTTACGTTAGGCATAATATTGGCGTTAAAAAACATTAAGAGTATGGCGATTACCGCACTGAAACTTATAACGGGCGGCAACATATCGAACAAGCTCATTCCCGACGATTTCATTGCAGTGTATTCGTTATCCGACGATAATTTTCCGAAAACCATAAGCGACGAAATCAGAAGAGCCATAGGAAGAGCGAGCGAAATTATGCTTGCCATATTCAAAACCAAAAGCTCGGCGACTATCTCAAAAGAAACGCCTCTGTATAAAACTCGCGGCAAAATTTGTGCGGTGAGTTGCATAAAAAATATCATAGAAATAACAGCGACCGAATATACAAACGGGCGTATAAATTCGCGAACTATGTATCTGTAAAATATCATTTATCCGCTCCTACCCTAAAATATTCCACGAAAAGCCCCAACGGAAAATAATCCCCGGCATAATATACCCCGGAACATAACTGTTGGCGCGGTTAAGGAAATTGTCTATCTTCCAAAACATCCTGAAAGTGTGAACTTCGGCGGTAAATTTCAGCGAAACGTCGTGGATGGCGCGATACCAATGCGGATAATTGCCGATGTAGGAAATGGTAAAATCTTCGAAATTTAGCCACGAGCCTATAGATATGCTTCTTGGGCTCCAATAATTGTAAAACGTCTCTACGTAAAATTGTCGGACTTGCAAGTCTCTGTTAAAGCGAAATCTTAACCCCGAAGATGACTTGACGTGTGGCATTTCGTCGCTTAAAAACCAATTTGTGAATAAAGAAAACCTGCCGATTTCACCAAGATTTCCGCCGGCAGAAAACACATTTTGCGGCTGAAAATATGGTATATCTCTGTGCCAAAATTTACCCACAGACCCAATAGGTAAGCGCATATAAGAATATCCGCCGTGAATTGAGGCGGCAGGAAATTGATAGCGTAAATTTGCTCCGAACCCCCAGAAACCCTCTCCTAATTCGTAGTAATAATTATAAGTAAACGGTGTTGAGAAAGCTAACGGAGCAATGTCGTATCTTCCCCAAAATTGTGTGCTGAAATTGCCGATTTGCCAGTCGATTTCAGCTAAAGCGAGCGGATTTGTCTCTATTTCACTCGCGTTTGCTCTAATAAACTGAGCGCCGCCTCTTGTTATTACTGAAAAATTATCGGAATTGGGCGACGTAAATTTATTTTCTGCAATAATTTTTGTATGGTGTGCGACGGTATGAGTAATATCTTCCGCTTGCGAAATATGGCGATTAACTGAAAATTGGATTGAAATGCTGTCGTTTGGCACAGGCGCGAAAAAAAACTGAGAGCCTGCCGCCTGAACGGTATGGTTTTGCGAGCTTCTCGGAGTTGCAAAATATCCGCTTCTTGTTCTTGAAAGCGGAGTTTCTCTTTGATTTACCGTTTCCAGTCTGCCGAGATTTCGCAATAAAAATTTATCGCCTATCGGTATTTCGAGCATTCCGTCTATTTGGTTCAGAAAATTTCGCGCTTCGTTCCAAGCGATAGGCAAACGGCTTCCTTCTTGTCGAGTTGTATCTACAGCCAAAATAGAATCTGTCTGATACGGCAAATCAAAGCGCAGGTCGGAGTAAGAATAGCGAAAATTGACGCGGATATTGTTTTGATAATCAAGCGCAAAACCGCTTCTGTTGCTGTATGAAAGCGGATTGTAGCCGCGAATGACCGTTTTTGTTGTGTCTCTGTACCACGTTCTGAACATCGGTGCAATTCCGCCGGTTCTGTAAAAATCGGTTCTTTTTAGGTCAGTGTGAGAAATAAATGCGCTGAGCGACAAATTGTGCGACAAATTACGCATCATCCTGAAATTAAGCATATTTCCCGAAAAAAGTCCGCCCTGCCAAGCGAAAAATACGTCGGGAGTTATAGTTCTCCCATCTAAAATTGTCGGCGATATGGCGCCTGTCGGACTAATTCCAAATTCTCGAATTTCAAGCAAGTCGTAATGTTCCCAAGGCAGAGTAGGGGAGTAGAGGCGATTGAGAAGCGAATACTCCATCGGAATAGTGTAGCCACGCCAAAGCGCTCGGTTTATCGGAAAATCGGGCGAATTATACACCGACACAAAATTAGGATTGCCTCTGAGCGCGTCCGTCCAATTAAACCAATCGCTTCCGAAAAAGTGTTGCCGCAAAATTCTGTTCGGCGAAAAAAGCGTTGCATTGTCAAAAAACCGCTCGCTGTAATGCGCTTCTTGTATTGCAAGCTGTTCAAAAAGGGAATTACGGAGCGCTTGTTGCTGTTCTTCGTTAATTGTTTCGTCGGTTTGCAGGGGCAACTCATTATTTGCCTCTATGTTTTCATCGTTCGCATATTCTTGCGCAACTTCGGCGATTTCGTTTCGCGTAATCTCAATGGTTTCAGCACCAAAAACGCTGAAGAAAAATGCAGAAAACAAAAAAATTGCGGTGAGTTTTTTCACGGTTTTCTCAAATTTTATATTTCCTTAAGAATAGCATCCCAACGTTCGTCGGGGATGTGCGCGCCGAATACTCGGCAAACTTCGTAGCCGCAGAGTGAGCCTATTGCGCCCGCTTTTTCCATAGAAAGTCCGTTTATTACGCCGTAAAGAAAGCCGCTTGCCCACAAGTCGCCTGCGCCCGTTGTGTCTTTTGCCGTCTCACTGCCTACGGGAGCGATTTCGTACACAATGCCGTCTTTTTTCACGAAACTTCCGCGTTTTCCGACTTTGACCACGGCGATTTCGCAGTCTTTTGCGATAATGTCGAGCGCTGCTTTTTCGTCTGATGTTCCGCTGTATGCTCTTGCTTCGTCTTCGTTAGCCAAGACAATGTCCACGTATTCTTTAACGAGTGATTTTACTAAATCCAAATTGCTTTCCACAACGTTGAAACTTGCTAAATCCATAGAAATTTTTAAGCCTGCTTTTTTGGCGGCGTCTAAAACTGCGCGCAAAAGTTTTTCGTTGAAAATTAAGTATCCTTCAATATGAACAAGAGACGCTCCCGCAAAAATTTCGGGGGTGAAAAGCGCGGGGTCTGTGTAGCCGCTTGCGCCCAAATATGTGAGCATAGAACGTTGCGCGTCGGGAGTGACCACCGAAACCACTCGTCCAGTTGCAGCTTTATCGGTTGCGGTAAGTTGCGCCTCGACATTGTTTTTGGCGAGCGCGTTGCGATATTTTTCGCTTAATTCATCCACACCGCAACAACCGATAAATTTTGCTTTTCCGCTTAAACGCCCTAAACCTATAATGGTGTTGCAAGCCGAGCCGCCGGGGGCGATTATCGGTTTGTTCGGTGTTTTTGCCAAAAGGTTGTCGGCGTAATCCGCCTCAACAAGCGTCATTCCGCCTTTTGTGATTTTGTTGTCTGCAAGAAAACCGTCGCTTTCCAACAGTATTATGTCCATTAACGCCGACCCGACGCCTATTGCAAATTTTGCCATTATGCACTCCTTTTTTTATCTGTTTCCACTCGGAATAGCCATTGAAAAATAAATTCCCCAAGACATTCCCATATTATTAAGGCGAAAATCGCCGCTTTTTCTGTCAGTTAAATCTACAAAATCTTCCCATTTATTGTCTCTGTTAAGCCACGTAAGAGACCATTGATTATTGCCTGTAAAGGCATTTACTCCTGCAAAACTTCCTATGTTAACCAAAGGTGAGATTGCGATTTCCACACCTAAATTTGCAATTGCTCCGACAGACCATTGAGAATACGCGAATTGAGTAAGCCAAGGGTTTTGCCCAGGCGTCCAAGTTGCGCGAACTTCATCGGTTTTAAGCAAAACTCTTTTAACGCCAAAACCTGCTTCGGGAGCGATAACAAAACGTCTGATATACCATTTTTTAGTAAACGACAATTCGCCGCCATAGCTTTCGGTGTTTGATAAACGAATATCTTGTCCGTGGAGAAAAACTGAGCCGTCCGCACTTCCCCAAAGATATTCGAGGCTTAAATTTACCCAAAGTTGCGAAATCGGAACGCCTAAACGAGCCATATTTGCGCTGATTTTTACTCTGGGACCAAAACTGTTGCCTATTTTTACGTCGTTAAAACGTAAATCGCCGCCTGCGCTGTCGTTTTTTACGGTAATTCTTCGGGGCACTTGAACAAACGCAAAACCTGCGTCAAAGCCGAGTTCGGGGACTTCGCGGACAACTGCGCCGAGGTATGGCGAACCTGAAATTATTTGCGCCCGCGACTGCGATGCTTGAGCGTCCGTCATAACTTTGTTTACCATTATCCAACCGCGACGACGCTCGCGTATAGTGCCGTCGGCGTCTTCTATGCTTTCGTAAATTCTGTATTTGTCGTCAATTCTGACACCCTCGCTTTGCCCTATGGATATTTCGACGTGGCGAGCCGTTCTGCTGAGTATTTGCGCGGTCAGTTGAAATTCGGGTATTCCTCTTGTCGCCGTCTGAACGTCCGCCGCAATAGCGCTTGCCGCTGTTTGGAACGCTCTGTTAGGGTTGGCGTCGGTTGCCGTGTGTGTTCTTTCTATTCGGGAAAAAAGTACTGCGGTTGGCACATCGCCGCTGTTGTCTATTCTCCACCAATGCCCGCCCGCGCTTAAGCGAATTGTTGTTTCGCCCTGTTGGTTTCTTCTGCGCTCCATTCCGTTAAAAACGACCACAAAAATGTAGGCGGAGTTCATTACAGCGTTTAGTTCCGCTTCCGTAATCCCCAATTCTCTTGCTTTATTTACGATAAAAGAATTTCTTTGCTGTTCGGTAAGCATTCCCATTGCGCGAAGTTCGCTTTCGGCTTCGACTGCCGTCAAAACCGCGGGAACAACGGTTGCATTCATTCGTTCTTCAATAGATATACTTGACGGCATTGCCAAAAATCGTTCAACTACCGATTGGCTTATCGCGTTGTAATCGAAGCGCGCCATACGAATACTGTCCTGAATTGTTCGCACAAGCGCGTCCGCCCACTGTGGAGGCAGAGGCGCATCTCTTGTCGCCAAGACGTTCAATAAAGATATGGAACTTCTGAGAAATTGCCCTGCTTCGGTTGCCGGCGCGGGTTGTTGCGGCGTTGCTGTTGCGCCGTCTTTCTCGTGCAGTGTTATATGTTGCACCAAATCGCCGTCAGACTCAGTCGGAACCTCGTGCATCGATTGCGCTATGCAAATTACAGGCAAAAACACCAAAAAAATTAGCAAAAATCCTATCTTATTCATAAAAAATCCTATTTGAATTTAATTGTGAAGACTGTTCTTTTCGCGAGAAAATACTATTTGGGCGACGGTCGCCTCCCATTTTTTGTTAAACTCTCCGCTTTTTTCTTCGCCAAACAGTCTATTTCCTATGAAAAGCAAAGTCAGTAAAATAATTACCGCTATTGCGACTACTATCAACGCCTTAAAAACAAACCAAATAATGGCAAGTATTACAACTATGAGCACAACGGCAAATACGGTTTCAAGCATTTTTACACCTCTATACTTACGGGACAATGGTCGCTTCCCAAATATTCTTTATGAATTGCCGTGTTTTTTACGTCTTTTGCAAACTCATCGTTAACACAACAGTAGTCAATTCTCCAGCCGACGTTTCTTGTACGAGCGTCTGTTCTGTATGACCACCAAGTGTAATGGTTGGGTTCGCCTGCGTGGCGTTCGCGAAAAACATCTCTGAACCCCGAAGTTAAAAACTTAGTCATCCATTCGCGTTCTTCCCAATAATATCCCGGCGAATTTTCGTTGCTTTTCGGATTTTTAATATCAAGTTCGGTATGCGCAATGTTGTAATCTCCGACTAAAATTACGTTTTTGCCGCTTTCTGTAATTTGTTTCAGCCTCCAAAGCAAATAATCGCAGAAACCGAGTTTGTAATCGAGCCGCGCTCTTTCCGCTTGTGAATTTGGAAAATAACAGTTTACAAGCGTAAAATTTTCAAATTCTGCGATTATTGTCCGTCCTTCGTTGTCGTATTTTTCACTGCCGAGATTTTCAATGCTTTTGGGCTCTGTTTTTGTGTAAACGGCAACTCCGCTGTATCCTTTTTTTACTGCAGAATACCAAAAACTTTTATAGCCGCCTATATTCAAAATATCGTTGCTTAACTGTCCTTTATGGGCTTTCGTTTCTTGAATAGCCAAAATATCGGGGTCTTCTTTTGCGAAAAATTCTTGCAGTAAGCCATCGCGAGCACAGGCTCTTATTCCGTTTACGTTCCAAGAGTAGATTTTCATTTTTCAGCGCCTTTTTCTGTTTATATATATTCTTTATTACTTAAAATACTATTTCGCACAATAAAAAAGGGACGCGTTTTGCGCCCCTTGCATTAAAAAACAAACAATCTTTTTTTTACCACCAAATCTACCACCAAAATTAAGTATTCTATATACCCAAAACAAACATCATCTCGTTTCCAATTCGCTTGAGCAGGTCTTTGTTTGTCAATTCCGATACTTTTTCTATTAAAGCGGCTCTGTCAACGCAAGCGATTTGATGCGCAAGAATTACCGAATCTTTACTCAATTTTGAAACGCTTTTATTCAAAAACACATTTCCTTGAATATCTTTGTGCGCTAAATTACTTGTTATAGGTAAAACTACAGTTGTCGCTAATCTGTTTATGTTTAATTTATCGTTTTGAACAATTACCGCAGGACGTCTAAATCCGGGCTCGCTACCTATCGGGTCGCCAAAATCTACCCACCAAATTTCACCACGCATCATCTTTCAGCAACTTCCTTACATTTTTTCGTCCTGCTCTTAACATCTGCTCGTCGGGAATAAATTCAAAACACATCTTTTTTATTTTAATTTCAGATTTTTTATTTTTGTATTCTTTAATATATGTTCTTATTGCAGCCGCAAACAACTTGCTCTGAGACATTCCCATATCTATAGCAATTTTATCCGCTTGATGAAACAAGCTTTGCGGAATAGAAATCGTCGCGTTCATAAATTTTCTCCTTTATGTTATTTTTTACTATTAAAATAATATTTGTTTTCGGCGAAGTGGACGGAAAATTGAAAAGTTTGAAGTTTTCACTCCCCGAACGCTTCTCTCAAACTTTTGAAAACTATTTTTTCGCCGCAAACTTGCGCTAATTTTTCGTAAGAAGTCGCTCCCCAAGCGACTATGCACGCGTCTGTTCCGAGCGCTTGCGCTACCTCGAAATCGTGGGCGGTGTCGCCTATCATAAGCGTTTTTGATGTGTCGATTTTGTCGTGTTTTATCAGTTCCAAACCTCTTTGAATTTTGGATTGCGCTACAAAATCGGCGGATACTCCTGCGATTTCCGTAAAATAGTTTTGCAAATTAAAGAAATTTACCATTTCCGAGAGCTCGTTTTGCTCGTATGCGGATAATACAAATTGTGAAATTTTTGCCGCTTCAAATTTTTGCAAGTATTCATAAACTTGTTTGTGCACTTTTATTTCGTTCCATCGTGGACGATAAATTCTCGAAAATCTCTCGGCGACGGCGGGGTATTTGTGCAGAGGCAATCCCATTTCTTCGTAAAATTTGGCAACGGGGAAGTAAAATCGCTTTTTGTATTCGCTCTCGGTTAGTTTTTGCAAGCCGTGAATTTCGCATTCTTCATTGTAAATGCCGTAAACTAACTGCGAATCGTCCATAATGGTGCCGTTCCAATCCCAAATAATCGAAGTATATTTTTTTAAGTCTATCAAAATTCTCTCCCCTTCACTTTTTAATTAGGGAAAATAGTTTATGCCAAAAATAAATTCGAGCGAAAATCTGTTTTTTGCAGTATATTTTATATGATTTCCGTAAGATATATTTAAATCCTATTGAAATATAGGAAAAAAATAGGGGGGATTTTATGTTGAATAAAACAAAACTACCGAGGGTTTTTATTTTGGCACTATTATTAATATCATCAGCAACTCCGATTTCGGCACAAGCACCACAACGACCGTTCCCGATGGCGGGAAGATGGGAAAGAGGCGCACACGCAGACCAAATATTGCGTCCGACAAATTTTACACAAGCACAAATGAACCAGCACGTGATTGACCGCTACACCGCTTTCAAGAACAGTTTCTTGGTAAGGGTGCCGGGCGGAAATTTCTACTTTCGAGCAGGGGGAACTCCCGCCGAATCGAGAGCGTATGTAACTCAATCGGAAGCGCACGGCTACGGAATGCTGATGGTTGTGCTTATGGCAGGGCACGACCCCGAAGCAAAAGCAATATTTGACGGAATGAACCGTTTAAGAAGAGCACACTTCGCAACAAACGACAGCAGTTTGATGTCTTGGGTAATATTCCCCGAAAACGTTGCCGCAACAGGAACACCCGTTTTATCGGCAAATGAGCGAAGAGGAAACGCCACTGACGGATGTTTGGATATGGCTTACGCTCTTCTTTTGGCGCACGCGCAGTGGCCCGAGGGCGACGCTTTTACCAATGTTAGCTATTTGGATCAAGCAAGACGCATTATTACAGGAATGAGAACCAGAGGTATGACGACGATGCCCGGCGCAACCCACAGAACAAGATTATGGGCAGGAACTCAAAACAACTCAAACACCCGCTCCTCAGACTGGATGCCGGGGCATTTCAGAGCGTTTGCACTGGCTGAAACGACAATGTCAAACCGCAATTTTTGGCTTGCCGCCGTTGATACCGTTTACTCTCTTTTGGATCAGGTGAGCCACCGGACAACAGGGCTTACCCCCGATTTTGCAACAGGCATTCCCGCAGTTCCCGACCCGCGTTGCGGTGGCGCAAGTGAAGGCGGACTTCGTTGCGAAACGTTTAGCTACAACGCCTGCCGTATGCCTTGGAGAATCGGGCAGGACTGGGTACAACACGGAGAGCCGAGAGCTCTTACGCAAATCAATAGAATCTCGAGTTGGCTGAGGACATCAACTAACGGAAACTCTGCAAATATCCGAAACGGCTATGAATTGGACGGAACGGCTACCGGAAGAAGTTTTGACGTGGCATTCGGCGCTCCTTTTACCACGGCGATGTTAGGTAATACGGCAGGCGGGAGCGCGCATCAGACGTTTTTGAATACTACTTATGACCGTATTCGCTCAAATGCGGGCGGAGGCTCATACGGAGGCGCAATCAATATTTTGAACTTGCTTCTTATATCGGGAAACTGGTGGTATCCCACTGCTGAGTTAGTGGGCGGAAATCAGGGAGAAAACAGAACGCCTACCGATATTTTGTTGTCGCAAAATAATTTGGTCGCACCTGTTGCATCGGGCGCAAGAATAGGAACTTTAAGCGCAGTTGACGCGGAAACGCAAGCGGCAAATACATACACATTCTCGCTTGTAAGCGGAAACGGCAGTGCTAACAATGCGTTGTTTACAATTTCCGGAGCGAATTTGAACGCTACCGCCGAACTTGAAGCAAACACATATTCCGTAAGAATAAGAGTGGCTGACGCATCATCAACCCAAACACCAAACTACTTTGAAAAAGCATTTGAAATAACCGTTTTCCCGCCTGCCAGACAGCGCGAGCCTCTTCCGATGGCAGGAGTTATTGATTTGGTAAATTGGACGGATTGGGAAACACAGGTTGACCCTCTCTCCGAGGTTGTTTTAGATACCAATTTTGCAGAAGGGATTGTGGGTTTTAATCTCGACAGAGGTCCTCAAGGCGGAACAATATTTACTTGGGCGCAAGCAGGAGCATATTTCAGAGCGGGCGGACGTTTTGAGCAGATAAATTACATAACTATTGAGTATGTTTCGGAAAGACCGATACATATAATAATCGGCGATTCAGTACTTACGGCAAACGGAACAAGCCACGAATTTTTACTCAGAGAAAACAGAGGCGCGCCTGAAACCATTACCATTCCTTTGACCTCGTTTCAGCAACCGAGTTGGTTAAGCGCAGGCAGTCGCACTCCGATTAACAAGGCAAGAGTGTCGGGAATTTTAATTTCGGCGCAGTCGGCAAATAGTATAACCGAAGGGGAAATTCGCAGGTTGATACTAAGCGAAGAAATGCTGTCTGTTTCTGTCTCTCCACAGCAAAACGCAAGACGAATAAGCAACATCTCGCAGGTTAACGTTGCCCAGAATATCGTAAATCTGAACATTAAAGGCGAAACGAGCGTTGAAATAAGAATAGCCGATGTTAGAGGTCGCCAACTTTTCAGCGAAAATCTAAGGCTTAATTCGAGCGGATTGGGCTCTTTGAACATTCCTGCGACAATAGCAAGAAACCAGGCGTTGATTTTGAATGTCAGAGGCGAAAACGGAGTAAATATTACGCAGAGAATTTTGTTGCAATAAACCTATATATGTAAAATGTTTTTTTAGAGAAGGGAGGGATTTGTGTGTAAAAAAATCAAGCATATTGCAATTATATTGCTGTTAATTTCGATTTTTTCACCGCTTTTCGCTCAAAGTCGCCCGTTTCCGCAGGCAGACGAATTTGAACCGATAGGGAATACAATCAGACCTGACCACGTTTCGCAAGACCAAATGAATACCGACGTTGCTCGTTTATACAGGGACTTGCGAACGCGTTTTTTCAGGACGTCAAATAACGGCAGACATTCGTGGTTTGAGGCAGGCGGAACAGGAGTAAACGGAAGCCGAGCGCGTACAAACTCAGAAACGCACGGCTACGGAATGATGATACTCGTTTTAATGGCGGGAGTTGAGGGCGACGAAAAGGAAGCTTTCGACAGAATGAACGCGCTGAGACGTGTACAAGGCTCAAATATCGCTCCCAGAAATTTACCCCGCAACAACCTTATGTCGTGGGTGATACACGATGTGGAATCAAGCAATCCTGTTGCCGAAAACAGAATTTGTTGGGACGAATGGGAGGGTTGTTGGCAGACGTTCGGCAGAAGCAGTTCTGCCACCGACGGCGATATGGATATGGCGTTTGCTTTGCTTTTGGCTTATGCTCAGTGGGGCGACCCGCAGTATATGACCGACGCAATAGCGATTATCAATTCAATTAAGGACTTGAATTTTCACCCGGGGCTTTACAGAACAAATCTCGGAGATTGGCACGGAAGATTTGAAGCGATAACGCTTGCCCAAAGAACAACTTCGCGTAGTTCCGATTGGATGCCGGGACATTTCAGAGCGTTTTACAGAGCAACGGACGACCCATTCTGGCTTACCGCCGCAGACGAAGTTTATTCGCTTTTACACCAAGTTTCGCACAGAATTACAGGACTTATGGCTGATTTTGTTATAGGGGAGCGAAATGACGCAAGAACTGTCGCCAATTCGGCGGAGGCATTGGTTGCAGGAGAACACAACTGGGATAATTACGCATTTAACGCCTGCCGTGTTCCTTGGCGGCTCGCACTGGATTATGTTCACTACGCAACTCCCGAAGCAAGAGAACAAATCAGCAGGATAAGCACTTGGCTAAGAGGCGCAACAGGGGGCAATCCTGCCCTAATCGGCTCGGGGTATTTATTGAACGGAACGAGATACAGCGATTATTCCGCTATGGCGTTTGCCGCTCCTTTTGCTTCGGGAATGCTTGCCGACGCGGCTAATCAACAGTTTTTGAATGCAACTTACAACAATATTGTCGCCAGAGGACAGAGCAGTTTTTACAACGAGTCGCTTCGACTTATGAACTTGCTTTTAATAACAGGAAATTGGTGGGGCTTGGATACGCGAGGCAACGAAAACCAAAATCTTCCTTTTATCGACTTAACAAGAGCGCAAACCGATTGGCGAGACAGTTCGAGCACGACATCTTCCGTATCTTTCACGCATACTGCCAATAATGTTAATTTTTCCTTAACCGTAGGAAGAACTGCCAGTCCTTATTACGCCTACGCAAACATTTACACCGAATTTGAAGCTGCAAGGGCGCTCCATTACCATAACATACACGGCAACGAGACCTATACGCCTTATTCTCGACGATCCAGCCCTTGTCAGCGAGGGCGCGGGATTTTACACAACGCTTCCCGTAAGCGCCGAACCAAGAACTATTACCGTCAATCCGAGGGCGTTTTCTCAGCCGGATTGGGTTTTTCTATGGAGTCAGCACCTTATTGCGCCTAACGATTTGTCGCTGGTCAGCGGCATAAGAGTAGAAACGCTTACTCAAGGCACAACTTCGGGAATTATTACTCAGCTGAAACTTGTCGGTTTTACGGGCGACGGCTCCGAAACATCCGCTTTTTCAATTCCCAATGCGAGAACGGTAAGTCGCCTGCCTGCCTCCGTTTCGGTAGCAAGAAATAATATTAACTTAAATATTCCGACACAAAGCGACGTTGTTTTACGTATAACCGATGTAAGAGGACGCCAACTTTTGAGTGAAAATATAACGCTTAATTCGGCAGGTGTCGCAAGTTTCGCAATCCCCGCAACAATTTCAAGAAATCAAGTATTGATTTTACGGGTGGACGGCAGGAATGGATTGAATATTTCACGGAGATTTTTGTTGCAATAAATGTTTAAAGGGCAGGTTTAAAACCTGCCCCAACACATCACAAATTATCTGTTCACCGCAACATCGGGAATTGTAGCAAAACCTTTCGCCAACTCCTCGTCGCTCGGTATATAATCGCTCATTGTTTTTGCGTTGTATTGCGCATAAGCGGTCATATCGAAATACCCTGTTCCTGTAAGTCCGAACAAAATTTTCTTTTTTTCGCCGCTCTCTTTTGCTTTTAGCGCTTCATCGATTGCAACGCGGATTGCGTGCGATGATTCGGGCGCAGGCAAAATTCCTTCGGTTTTCGCAAAAAGGACAGCCGCGTCAAAAATTTTTGTCTGCTCAACTGCGCGCGCTTCCATAAATCCGTCCGCATAAAGCTGCGAAAGCGTTGTGGTCATTCCGTGATAACGCAATCCGCCTGCGTGTCCGGGAGCAGGAATATATCCGCTTCCGAGCGTGTACATTTTCATAAGCGGCGTTGTTTGTGCGGTGTCGCCGAAATCGTAGGCGTATTTTCCGCGTGTAAGCGACGGGCAGCTTGTAGGCTCTACCGCAATAAAATGCGCATTGCTTTTGCCCGTCAGTTTATCCGCCATAAACGGTGAAATAAGTCCGCCCAGATTTGAGCCGCCGCCCGCGCATCCTATAATTATATCGGGAGAAATTCCGTATTTGTCAAGTGCAATTTTCGCCTCGCAACCGATTATCGATTGGTGCAAAAGAACGTGATTGAGAACGCTTCCCAAAACATAGCGGCATTTGTCGGTTTTTACCGCAGTTTCGACTGCCTCGCTGATTGCACAGCCCAAAGAGCCGCTTGTGTTCGGGTCTTTTTCGAGTATTTTTCTTCCCGCTTCGGTCGTATTCGACGGCGAAGGAATAACTTTTGCGCCGTAAGTTTCCATTAAATGTTTGCGATACGGTTTTTGTTCCGCTGAAACTTTTACCATATAAACAAGCAAATCCAGCCCGTAAAATGCGCACGCCATACTCATCGCCGAACCCCATTGACCTGCTCCCGTTTCGGTTGTAAGAGATGTTAAACCTTGCTGTTTAGCGTAATACGCCTGTGGAATTGCGGAGTTTAATTTGTGCGAGCCGCTTGTGTTTGTTCCCTCGTATTTGTAGTAAATTTCCGCGGGAGTACCGAGCGCTTTCTCCAAAAAATACGCCCTAACCAGCGCTGACGGACGGTAGCCCTTGTAAAACTCCAATATCCCCGACGGAATGTCGATAAACTTTGACGTATCGTCCAATTCCTGCTTTACGCACTCTTCACAAAAAACGGCGTTTAGTTCGTCGGCAGTTGCCGGTTGCAGTGTTGCGGGGTGCAAAATCGGCGCGGGTTTATTTTTCATAAACGCCCGCAAGTTAAGCCATTGCTTAGGCATTTCGTCTTCCGACAAGTGGATTTTGTATGGTACTTGAGACATTGTTTTTCCTTTCAGAAAATGTTTTTGTTTCTATTTATAGGAACAAAATAATATTTGTTTTGAGGTGTAATGGAATATTTAGTGTTTTTTCACTACATTTCATATCTTCCTTGACAATTTCCCGGAACATTTATTATATTTGATATGTACCACAGTATGTATCCGAAGAGAATTTCAGAAAAAGGAGGAAAATATGATAGCAACGGCAAAAGTATTCAAGACGGGGAGAAGTCAGGCGGTTAGAATTCCGAAAGAATATAGATTTGACGAAGACGAGGTCTGCATAAAAAAAATCGGAAGCACGGTATATCTTTTCCCAAAATCAAAAATGTTGGAAATTTTTGAAAGAGGCGCAAAAGGATTTTCCGAAGATTTTATGAAAGACGGCAGAGCAGAACACATTAACAGAACCAGAGAGATTGTCTTTTGAAATATATGCTTGACACAAACACCTGCGTTTTTGCTATTCGTGGCGCACGAAAAAACAATAGTATGTATCGACACATTTTTGACAGAATAAGAAGTCAAGAAGGTATTGCAATATCTTCGTTGGTTTTGGCGGAACTTTTGCACGGCGTTGAACTTAGTGAAAGTAGCGAAAAAAATCGTTCAGCGTTGGACGATTTTTTGTGTGCATTGGAAATATTGCCGTTTGATAATAATGCAGCGGAACAATACGGAATAATACGTGCAGATTTGCAGAAAAGAGGGTGTTTGATAGAAGATTTTGATATACTTATCGCCGCTCACGCTATGTCGAATGGCGCTGTTCTTGTCACGAACAATACAAAAGATTTTGAGCGTGTACGCGGGTTAGAATTGGAAGACTGGAAGGAGAACAAATGAGCCGATTTAACGGAAAAATGCTTGACGGGCTGGTGCCGTATGTTGCAGGCGAACAGCCCAAAGATATGAAATACATAAAATTGAATACAAACGAAAACCCGTATTCACCGTCGCCGAAAGTGAAAGAAGCGATTGATAGTTTCGATTATTCCACGCTGAAACTTTACCCCGACCCCGACGTAAGCGAACTGCGGGAAGCAATCGGCGAATTTTACGGCGTTAAAACCGAAAATATTTTCTGCGGAAACTCCTCGGACGAAATAATCGCTATGGCGTTTATGGCGTTTTTTACAGGCGACAAACCGCTTGTTTTTCCCGATATAACATATTCGTTTTACCCCGTTTGGTGCGACATTTTCGGCATAAAAAAGCAGATTGTGCCACTCAAAGAAGACTGGACTATCGACTTTGAAAACTTTCCGAAAAACGCAGGCGGAATTGTAATCTGCAATCCGAATGCGCCTACTGGAATTGCCGTAAAAATGGCGCAAATCGAAGAAATATTGCAAAAATTCCCCGACACGCTTATCCTTTGCGACGAGGCGTATATCGATTTCGGAGGGGAGAGCAGTATTGAACTTACGAAAAAATACGACAATCTTCTGGTTGTTCACACTCTTTCAAAAAGTCGTTCGCTTGCAGGCGCGCGGGTGGGGTTTGCTATCGGAAACGCGGAACTTATTTCTTCGCTTAACGTAATAAAAAATTCGTTTAATTCTTACACGATTGACCGTTTGGCGCTGAAAATAGCCGTTGCCGCAGTAAAAGACAGCGAATATTTTGAAAATTGTTGCAAAAAAGTTATAGGCACTCGAAATTGGGCGGTGGCTCAACTCAAAGAACTCGGCTTTGATATTTTAGAGTCGTCGGCGAACTTTGTTTTTGCTCGTCCGACAAAATTTATTTCAGCAGGAATTTCAGCCGAAGAATTGTACAAAAAACTTAAAGCAAACGGTATTTTAGTGCGTTTTTGGAATAAACCGAAAATCAGCGATTGGCTGAGAATTACAATCGGCACCGACGGCGAAATGAAAGCGCTAATCGACAAAATTAAAGAAATGCAGAAATAATTGTAGGGGCGTATTGCATACGCCCAAATAGCCAACAGAAATCGGGCGTATGCAATACGCCCCTACGAATGCGCGCGGCGCTACCAGCTCCTAATTGAATTCATCAAAATTCGTTCGGTTAAATCGTCTATGGCGCGTTCTCTTCCGTCCATTTCGGTTTCGGTGGCAAAATCGTAATTTCCTATGGCGATTACGCGACCTCTGTAAATTTCACGGTTGTTTCGGTTGTCAAAAAAGATTATGTCCGCGACAATTTCCACCGACGACTGAAGAACGGTTAAGTCGTCTCGTGTGCCTGTAAAATCACTTGCTCTGTTTATATACGATACTACCGTTCCTCTGATTATCGCGTCCCCGTTTCTTGCTACAACGGTAAGACGTTCTCTCACGATTTTTTGCGACAAAACTTCAGTAATTCGCTCCGCCGCACCGCTCACCAATGCGACGTTTTCAAAAAGCGGTATTTCTATTGTTCTCACGTTGCTTGGAAGTGTAGAGCCTGTGAATGAATAAATTCCGCAACCTGTGAAAAATACGAGAAAAACGAGAAATATTACCAAAACCGCTTTTTTCATTTTTATTCCTTTGCGCTTTCTGCTTGTTTTTCGACATTTTCAGCATTGTTTTTTTCTGCTTTTGCCGCTTTTTCTGCTTCGGCTTTTGCCCAAGCTTCTCTTTTCGCAATTTTTTCCGCTTCTCTTATTTTTTCCAGTTCTTCTTTTTTGGCAAAAAGTTTTTCGAGCGGCTCCCAAGTTTCGCTTATTTCGGAGAATGTTAATGCTTCGGAATTCATTAAATTTACAAAGAATTTGCCGTATGGTTTATTTACAATTCTGCTGTCGAGCACAAAAAACGCGCCCATATCTTCAGATTTTCGTATTAAACGACCTGCTCCCTGTCTGAATTTAAGCAGAGTTTCGGGAAGCGAGTAGTCCATAAAGCCGTTTTTGCCGTCGCTTTCGGCGTTTTCCGCCAGCTGTTTTTGAAGCGGATGGTTCGGCACGGGGAACGGAAGTTTGGGGATAATGAGAATTTCGCATTGGTCGCCCGGCATATCCACGCCCTCCCAAAAAGAACCGCTTCCCAGCAAAACGGCGCCGCGAACATCTCGCATTTGCCGCTGTATCCACGCATTGTTGCCGCTTATTCCCTGTGCGAAAATGTTCGGATTTTTACCGTCTTTGCACAATTCGTTGTAAACCTGCTCCAAATTTTCGTTGTTTGTGAAAAGCACAAGTATATTTTTTTGGAATTTCGCGCTTAAATCCTTTATTATCTGCGCCGTGTACACGTTAAACTCGGGCGTGCTTACTTCGGGAGTTTCGGTCGCTACTGCAAAAGTTAAGTTTTCGCTGATAATTTCATTTGTAAATTGTTTAAGCACGGGTTCCAAGCCGGAAATTCCTACTCGGTCGGCAAAATAGTCAATGTTTTTTTGCGGCGAAAGCGTTGCCGAAGTGAAAATCACGGGCTTTTGAAACTGTTGCCAAAAAGGGTTCAGGAAATTTTTTATGTTTGTGGTTGTTCCCGTCAATTTTACCCATTTCTTGCTTGCGGGACCTTCTACCCAGAATATATCGCCGACGGTTTGCGCTTCGCTCAAATATTGCATATCCGCCTTTAATTGTTGCGCCGCTTTTTCCGCCGCCGAAATCTGCGCTTCGATGTTGTTGTCCGCCTTGATTTTTTCGCGGTGAGCTTGTTTTATGAGCCGCAAAATATCCGTAAATTCGCAGATATTCATCATAATTTCGTTTAGGGCGTGTAATTTGTGGAGCGTGTTTGCCTTGTAGCCCAAAGTTAAAATTGCGCTTTGAGTGGCATTGTTTGCGTCGGCGTTATCGACAAGAAAATCCGAAATCGCCGCCAAAAAATTCTCGCTTGCTTTGCGGAAATTATATATAATATGTTTTAGTTTTATAACGTCATCGATAAATTCGCGGTTGTCTTTGTTTTCCGCAACGTCTGCGGGAATTGCTTTTGTTATGTTATACAAAACCGTGTGAATATGCTGAAAACCTTCCACCGAATTATTGAGCGAGTGCGTGTCTATTTCGGTCTGAAGCGAATAGTAGCCAGTTTCTTCTAAGCGGTGTGCTTCGTCGAAAATTATTGCCGCGGCGTTTTGCATAATTTCGTTTCCTGCAACTATGTCGCTGTAAAAAAACGCGTGATTTACCACCACAATATTAGCCGCCATTGCGTATTTGCGCGCCTTTATCAGAAAGCAGGAGTTGCTGTATTCGCATTTGCCGCCGCAGTGTCTGTTTTGAGCGGAAAGCAAATCCCACAACTGCTTATTGCCTCGTCTGTGGAACGCGTTTTGCTCGTCAATGTCGCCCGATTTTGTTTTTTCGTACCATTTAATAATGGGCAAAAGCGCGCCTTTTTCTTTGGGCGAAATCCCCGGAACTTCTCCCGAAATAATTTTTTCAAACGCTTTTCGGCAAACGTAGTTGCTTCTGCCTTTAAGGATAGCCGCCGAAATTTTGCCTTCTTTGCCCTCCAAAGTCGTTGCGAGCGCGGGCAAATCTTTTTCGATTAGTTGGTTTTGCAACTGTTTTGTTGCCGTCGAAATCACAATCCGCTCGTTTTTTCCGATGGCGGCGAGCATTGCAGGCACTAAATATCCGAGCGTTTTACCCGTTCCCGTTCCTGCTTCTATCGCACAGATTTTTCCGTTGTTGAGCGCGTCGGCAACGGTTTGTGCAAACTCTAATTGCTCGGGGCGCGAGCGGTATCTTCTTATAACCTGCCCAAGTTTTGAATTGAAATATTTCTTTAACTGAGTATTGGAAACATCAACTTTTTTGCCGTTAGGTTTAAGCGGTTTTACGTTTGGAACGACCTCAAGTTTTATCTTTTGAGGCGGAATATACCCTGTAAGCGTGCGTTCAAAAATCTTTTTGGTGAAGCCGACCGAATTACTCGCAATTCGCGCTCTCGAAAGTATCGGAACTTCCTTAATTTTTGGGATAAGTTTTGTTGCAATAAGTCCCGAAGCTCTCGCGTCATCCAATGCGCGGTGTGCGTTTTCGAGCGCTATGTTAAGATAATTTGCGACTTTTGTGAGCGCGTAGCCCTCTTCGAGTTCCAAAATTATTCGCGATAAAATCAGGGTGTCTATGTTCCAGTTGTTTATCTCTTTTCCGCAGTTTCGCTTTATTTCTGCGTTCAAAAACGAAATGTCAAAGTCCACATTGTGTCCGCAGATTGCGAGGCGACCCACAAATTCTACAAATTCGTCCATAACTTCTACAAATTCGGGCGCGTCTTTAACGGTTTCCGCGTCAATTCCCGTAAGTTGCGTTATTTTTGCTGGGATTTCGATTTTGGGGTTTATGAGCGTCGTAAATTCTTCTACGGCTTTTCCGTCCACAAATTTTATAGCGGCGATTTCGGTTATTCTGTCTTTGGTTTTGCTCAATCCCGTGGTTTCGATGTCCACCGCTACAAAATCGGGAATTTTGCTCCAGTTAGACTGATATTTTTGGCGCGGGGTCAACTCTTTCGGCACGTTTTTCAGCTCGTCGATTAAATTTCCGTTAATGCTTTCGGGCGCGGCTTTTGATTTTTTATCGACAATGTTTCCGTTGATATTTACGTGTGTCTGCCCGAGTGTGTTCCTCAGCGTATTCCCCTCTATGTTTTTCTTGGACATATGCTTCATCGCATAAAGTTTTCTCTTTGTTTCTTCATCGGCAAAATTAAAAATAGACATAATTACACTCTTTTCTTCATAAGTTTATCAAAAGTTTCGTGAAGCACCGACAGCACCTGAAGAGCTTCGTTCATTGCGACAACGTCGTTGCTTTCCAATTTTACATATATATAGTCGTAAAGCAAAAGCAATCCTTCGGCGATTTCGTCGTCATCGTCTTTTTTCACGACCGCCATAAGTTGAACAAGTATGTTTTGGACGGTATCGAGACGTTTTCGCACGTCTTCTTTTTCGCCTAAAATTGCCTGTCGTACCATATTATACATAGTTTCGTGCAGAAACGCGACACGATTATACTGAGGCAAAGTTTCAATTTGCATTTGCTTATAGTATTCCGAAACCGTTTCCGCATCTACCCGCATTTATGGTTTGCTCCCACCAAACTTTTTAGTAAATTTAGAGGGAAAATACTATTTGCCAATCTCCGATTTCAAATTTTCTATCAAATAAAGCGGCAAATTAAGTAAATTTCCGTCTTTTCTGTAATCGCTCATGGATATTCTCATAAGCAAATCGGGCGCAAACTTATCCCTGAAAACAGATAATGATTTTGCCTGCAAATTAGTTTCCGCCTTTACTTCGATGGGTATAGGATTGTTTTTATTGGAAATTAAAAAATCGACTTCCGCGCTTCCGTTGCTGTTAGACCAATAAAAAATCTCAAAATCGTTGAAAGTCTTCATTTCCTGCAATACAAACTGTTCTGTTATCGCTCCTTTAAATTCTACAAAAAATTTGTTTTGCTCCAAAATTATCTGAGGAAGCAAGCCGCTCATACAAGACAAAAGTCCGACGTCGAGCAAAAACAGTTTAAAGTTTTTTGGGTCGGCATAACTTTTAAGCGGAATGCGAACCGTGCTTACATTGTCAACTTTGTGAATAAGCCCGCAATCAATAAGCCACATCATTGCCATTTCAAATTCTTTTGCTCTCGCTCCCTCTTTTATATGGCTATAAACAAATTTTTTGTGTTCTTTGGCAAGTTGAACGGGGATATTATTGTAGAGCATCCGAATTTTAGGAACAATTTCGTTCGGCGCGTGTTTTGAAAAATCCTGTTCGTATGCCGCAAGGATGTTATTTTGTAGATTTCTGCATTTTTCCAAGTCCTGCTCAACGGCAAAACTTGCGACGACTTCAGGCATTCCGCCGACAAAATAATAAGTTTTAAGCAATGAAATATACTCGTTTTTGAACGCGTTAATAAGGTCGTATTCCTTTTCCTTATATAAGTTCACCAAATTTTCTTTGCCGATTGCAAGCAAAAATTCTTCAAAAGACATAGGGAATAAGTTCAGAAATTCCACTTTGCCGACAGGAAAAGAAGTTCCTTTATGAAGCGCAACGCCAAGCAATGAGCCTGCGCAAATTATGTCGTATTGCGGCGCGTCCTCGTTAAAATATTTAAGCGAACTAACCGCTTTCGGCTCTTCCTGAATTTCATCAAAGATAATCAAGGAATTTTGACTGTCTATTTTTTGCCCGAAATGTATTTCAAGTCCGCGAATTATTTTTTCGGGCGAAATGTCGTTTGCAAACAGTTGTTTTATGGCAAAATTGTTTTCAAAATTCACATAAAACGTGCTTTTATAATGCCGCTCACCGAACTGTTTCATCAAAAATGTTTTACCGACTTGCCTTGCGCCTTTCAGTATTAACGGCTTTTTGTCGGCTTTGTTTTTCCAATTAAGCAAGTTTTCTATCATATTTCTATACATAAGCCCTCCTTTTTTTAGTATAATATACTATATTTACACAAAGTCGTGGGGAGTTTTTGTGTTTTGTTTGCAAAAGTCGTGGGGAGTTTCTGTAGTATGCAACATAAAGTCGTGGGGAGTTTGTGTGTTTTTTTGCGAATTATTATTTTTGAACAGTGTTTTGAACAGTGTTCAGTTTTGGAAATTTCACTCAATTTTTCTAAATTCACTGATTTTTTATTCAAATAAGAAGAAATATTCCCCAAAATCGGTGCGCATTTATTATTTTAGTGCCTCATATATTTAAAAAATCGCAAAACAAAGCGAGGTATGCGTTATTATGAAAAGAGATTTTTTAACATTATCGGAATATTCGAGCGAAGAAATTCGTAAAATTGTTGATTTGTCGCTCGAAGTGAAGAAAGAAAGAGCGCACGGAAAATTAATGCGCGACGAAATGCGTGGCAAAACCGCTGTTTTGGTTTTTGATAAACCGTCTCTGAGAACAAAAATAACATTTCAGACTTGCATTTACGAATTGGGCGGCAACGCGCTTGATATGCCTTCTGCAAACGGAAGATTGGGCGATAGAGAGTCGGTTTACGACGTCGCCAAAAATCTTGAGCGTTGGGTACATCTTTTGGTTGTTCGCACTTTTAGCGACGATACGCTCCGCGAATTTGCGGGACATTTGAATATTCCCGTAATAAACGCGCTTACGGATAAATTTCACCCTTGCCAATCAATCGCTTTCGGAGTTGCGCTCAAAGAAAAATTCGGCGACAAAAAGATAAAAGTGGCGTTTGTCGGCGACGGAAATAACGTTTGTGCTTCGCACTTGCATTACTGCACAAAAATGGGCTACGATTTTACGCTTATTTGTCCGAAAGGCTTTGAACTGAATGCGGAAATTGCCGCGGAAGGCAGAAAAATAGCCACACATACGGGAAGTTTAATAACCATAACAAACGACATAGACGAAGGGCTAAAGGACGTGGATGTTGTCTATACGGACGTTTGGGCGAGTATGGGAAAAGAAAACGAAGCGCAGTCGAGAAAAGAAATATTTATGCCGTATCAGGTAAACGAAGATTTAATGAAAAAAGCAAAACCCGACGCTTTATTTTCGCATTGTTTGCCTGCTCACAGAGGCGAAGAGGTTATAGACAGCGTTTTGGACGGCGAGCGTTCCATTGCTTTTGAAGAAGCGGAAAATCGGCTTCACGCTCACAAGGCTATAATAATGTATCTTTTACAACAGTCAAAGTGAGTTTTTTGTGGGCGACGAGCGTGTAAAAACAGGAATTGTCGGATTAGACGAAATGCTTGGCGGCGGGTTTTTGCAGAATTCCGCCAATCTCATAGAGGGCGCGCCGGGAACAGGAAAAACCACTATCGCAATGCAATTTATATATAACGGAATAAAAACTTTCGGCGAAAACGGGCTGATAATCTCATTTGAAGAGTTTCCGTTGCAGTATTATCACGATGCGGCACAGCTTGGCTGGGACTTGAAAACCCTCGAAAAAGAAGGGAAACTCAAAATTGTTTTTTCCACACCTGCGACTATTTTAAATGAAATTAACGAGCCGAGCGGCGAACTTTTATCGCTTATGAAAGAATACAATATTAAGCGGGTTGTAATTGACAGCATTTCGCATTTTGAGGCGTTGACAATGGATATTCATCAACTGCGGGAAATTGAGCGGCAGATTGTAAACGGCTTTAAGCGCGAGGGAACAACGGCAATTCTTATTCGTGAAAACAACGCGGTTTTCGGAAGCATAGACGCAATTAACAGCAAAGTTCCTTTTGTTGTAGATAGTTTTATACTGCTTAGATATGTGGAAATTGACAGCGAAATCCAAAAGGCGCTTACAATTTTTAAAATGCGCGGAAGCGACCACAAAAAGGATATTCGCAAATATAAATGTACTGCAAACGGAATAGAAGTAGAAAGCAAATTTATGGGTCGCGAGGGAATTATGAGCGGAAGTTCGCGCCTTACTCCACAAGACGCTTTTGTTAATGTTTTCGGGAAGAAAAAAGGGTAAAAAGGAGCGGTCGGACTATGTTTTTTATTGATAATTTTTTACTTTTGGCTTACCTTGTAGCTGTTTTTGCACTTAATCTATTTATTTATATGATTGCCGAATATTATCGAAAAAAAGTAGATAATCGTCTTAATCCGACGGGGTTTGTTATTTCGATGTGCGCCATAAGCGTTGCCATCGGCGCCTCGTTTATCGAAGACAAAGCAATTTTCACAAAAATTATGATTTTAACATTGTCGGTTGCGTCAATCGCCTCGCTTTGGAATGGGATAAAATTGCACTTTATTGTAAGAAAAAACATTAAGAACGGAGGGCAATAATGGAGGGAGCGTTTTTGCCGATTTTAGGCGCGGTTCACATCCTTGACGCGAGCGTGTTTTTTCTGCTGATGATTTTAGCGGCTCTGAGCAAAAAAATCGGCGAAGCTTTGGCGGTGCCTCATTTCTATCATTATTATTACGGCTGTGCGATTGCGCTGATTTTTCTTATTGCGGCGGATATTGTGCTTCCGAATTTTATGAACGATGCAGACAAAAACGAAATATCGACGACTACTATGGCTTTACGCGCAATGCTTGTGCTTTCTACGTTTCCTGTTACAATGATTTATTGGCGTTGGCTGTTTTCTGAAAACTTGAAAAAATAAAGGAGGGCGATATGCCTTTTCTACCGGAATATTCTTGGGACTTTAAGTCCAAAGACGAAATAGAAAATAACACTCTTCGGGTGATGCGAAATCAAGTCGTTAACCTGAAAGAAAAATCTGCATATTATGCAAAAAAACTTGATAAAATTAACGCGCAGGATATAAAAACATTTGACGATATTTCGCGCTTGCCTTTTACAACCAAAGAGGAATTGTGCGCGCAAACAAATAATTTTTATTGTAGCAATAATATTGTGGAAACCTGCGTCACAAGCGGCTCTACGGGGCAACCTCTTGTTGTTCCGCTGACCGCCGCAGACCTTGACCGCCTTGCTTACAACGAGTCGATGTCGTTTAATTCGATAGGTATTAATGCGCACGACCGAGCGCAAGTTATGGTGTCGCTCGACCGTCTTTTTGTCGCGGGAATGGCGTATTATCGCGGTTTTATCGCTCTTGGCGTAAATACGACGCGTATAGGCGTTTTGCCTTTTGAAATGCAGGAATATTACATTCGACTTTTGCGTCCGACCGTTCTTGTCGGCGTTCCGTCGTATTTCATAAAACTTGCCGAAAATCTCAAAAATATGGGAAAAGATATTTGTACTTCGTCCGTAAATAAGCTTATTTGTATAGGCGAGCCGCTACGAAACGAAGATATGTCGTGGAATGCTACCGCGCAAAAAATAGAATCGCTTTATAACGCTCAGGTTTTCAGCACTTACGCGTCAACCGAAACCTGCTCGTCTTTTTGCGATTGCGCATACAGAACGGGCGGACATTCGCACCCCGAATTGGTTTACACAGAAATTCTGGACGACGACGGAAATCCCGTTCCCGACGGCGAAGTAGGCGAAATCGTAGTCTCGACTTTCGGAATGGAAGGAATGCCGCTTCTGAGATACAGAACGGGCGATATGTCGTTTAAAGTCCCCGGAAATTGCGAATGCGGCAGAAATTCTATGAGAATAGGTCCGATAATTTACAGAAAATCGCAGTTAATAAAGATAAAAGGCACGACAATTTACCCATCGACAATAACAAATATTATGGATTCTTTGGGATGTTGCGAAGACTATATTATAGAATTAAAGGGACACAAAGCCGACGACAATCACAACGATATTATTCTCCACGTGATTGCCGATAAAAAGGAATTGAACAAAATAACGCAGTCGATTTTGAATGTAGCGAGAGTTCGCGTTTCCGTCTTTTTGAGCAATAAAGGCTCAATAAAACACCTGCGAGGCGAGGCAAGAAAAGCCATTCGTTTTGTGGATAACAGAAAGTAAAAAAGATTAAATAAAATAAAAAAGCGGGAAAACAAATGTTCTCCCGCTTTTTTAAATCTTAACTTTTTAAGTTCAAATTATCTTGAACCCAAACCGAATTGCCAACCTACAGAAAGCGCCAATTTTGCACGACGAACTCCGCCGTCAGGCATTGTAAATTCCCAAGGTTCGCCTGCATAAAGTACTTCCCCCGCGTCTTTGGGCTTAACAGCACCCAAGTCTGTAAGGTATCTTATGTCAATGAAAACAGGACCAACGGCAAATGCCGCGCCGACAGTCAAGCCAATAACAGGAACGTTCATTTCATCTTTGAACCAGTCCATCTCTTCCGAATCCCATTTCTCGCTTTTGCTTTCACCAGCCCAATTCTCAGCATCTCTCATATCACCCATATTTATTGTAAAATGGGGACCTACGAAAAGATTAACTTTTCTTTGCGCCAAAGTAAACTGCGCCAAAACAGGAATTACCATAGCGGCTCTGCTTGTTGAAAACCAATCACCGTCTTTACCATCATCCCAGGGGTCATCTTCCGTAAGTTTCTCGCCGCCATAACCGAAACGAGTGAACATAAACTCTGTTCCGACAGCAAAGTTGTCAGTCAACTGAAAACTCACAAAAGGAGCAACATCAAAAGAGCCGCCGCCGCTTCTGAATTTTGAACCTTCAGATTCGTCATAAGCTTCTTTTACATCTCCTGTCGGACGGCTCATACCGATACCGCCTCCGAGACGAAGACCAAGAAACACGCGTGAATCGTTTGCAAAAGCAAACATTACCAAGCACAATAACACCAATAAACTTCTTTTAGCAAGCATTAGCCCACTCCTTTTTTGAATATTAAAAATTATTAAACGGTGCAAAAAAACGGT